>SCSO01000528.1 GCA_004297865.1 Legionella sp. | reverse complement strand
TGAAGCGTACACGCGTTATGAATATTCGTTTAGATAAATTGAAGCCCGGTGAGTTCCGTCCAATTGAAGGCGAGGAGTTGAAGACCTTTCTTACATCGCTCGGTCTCGCTTAGCAATACAGTATTGTATCGGTAACGATTAGTAAGTCACTACGTTATATAGAGAAACCATGAAGGTTCTTCATTGCCGAATCACTTATTCCACCGCATAGTATATTTATGAACAACCGAATTCTACTCATCGCCGTCATTGCCCTTATTGCTATAGGTTTACTCGCATTTGTAGTTACGCGCTCAACGAGCACCATTGCTGTTGCTGAGCCAACTACCTTTGAGGAATGCGCTGCACTCTACCCGGTTATGGAAAGTTATCCGGCTCAATGTAAGACACCGGGCGGCACTGCCTTTGTTGAGGAAGTGACTCCACCCATGGTGGAGGAGCCAGCTCCAACCCCCGTAGTTGGTATTCCTGATCTCATAACGGTTGCAACCCCGTCAATTGGGCAACGCGTTAGCTCACCACTCGTAGTCACTGGTTCTGCACGTGGTACCTGGTACTTTGAGGCTTCATTCCCTGTTGAAGTGCGTAATGCAGCAGGTACCGTTCTTGGTGTGGGTGTCGCTCAAGCTGACGGCGAATGGATGACCGAAAACTTTGTTGATTTTCGCGCAGAGGTTACCTTCCCAACTCAACCAAACGGCACAACGGGGTTTGTTGTGCTCCACAAGGATAATCCGTCAGGAGATCCAATCCGCGACCAGTCAGTGGAAATTCCCATCACGTTCTAAAACGGATCAGGGAAGTCGGCCGGGTTGAATAACGCAGCTAGTCCGACTGTCTGGCCACAGACATCCATACTTGTAATCTCTTCTCTACTAAAGAAGCGTAGCTCTGCGCACTCATCTGATGGAGTGAAATTGAGGTCTTCAAACTCGACACGATACGCAACAACAAACGAGTAGTACCAATCAAGTTTACGCTTGTGCTCATACTTGTGAGTCCACACATACGTTGGACGCGTATCCATCTTCCTAATAGTAAGTCCGGTTTCTTCTTCTATCTCGCGAGCGAACCCGAGCCGTATATCCTCTCCAAAATCGAGCCCACCTCCAGGCAATTCCCACTTGTTACTGAGCGCAGCGGACTCGCGCCCTAGTAGGACCTTTCCGTCTCGAACGCAGAGC
>SCSO01000268.1 GCA_004297865.1 Legionella sp. | reverse complement strand
GCAAAAGAATGCTTTAATTTAGAAGTAAGCCGTGGCGAAATAATATCCAGACTAAATGGTATTACCTTGAAAAAGCATCCTAAAAAGGATTCAAAGGTGCCCTGGAGTATGGTTTTAGAACTCAGGGCGGAAAGCCATAGAAGTTCTCCCCAGAGAAATAGAGATTTGAGCCCTACTGTGTTCGCCACATTTCCTGATTCTGTAATAAGATATTCTGGTTTTGCCTGAATCGGGCAGAGAGCCCTTTGGTGTTTATCAAAATACCCCTTAAATTGAATATTTAATCCAAAATGTCCTGCATGACCAAAGGTTTCACAAGCGGGATCTCGCTCGAGATAGCGACGTAACGACTCTTCACGTTCATCAAGACAACAAATCACTTGATATTGGCATTTGCTGACGGATCCTCTAAAGGCTTGGGTGGCATATGTATTTAAAAAACCATTGTAAAAAGTGCGTTCGAATGCTTTGTGAAGTATTTCTTGTCGTGATTTGTCGTCAAGAAAGGGAAGTGCTTCGAGAAACTCTTCTTTTCTTTCATGGCTTTTACAAAATTCATAAAAAAAATGATGAATGAAGCGTTCGGAATGAAGGAAATAAGTTTCTTGTCTCGGCACTTTGGGTAGGTGCTGAGTGATGGATTTTATTGCTGCAGTTTCACAAAGGATAAGAATGGCTAAGAATTTCATTGAATTAGGTTTAATGTGTTCTTTTTTAATCCACTCGGGGTGCTCCTCTAAGCTTTTAATGAGCCCTGACCATCCTTTGTAGCGACAAGCGATTTCGAAGAAATACGTATTGAGATCTGTTTTTTTTAGGTCCAGAGTTTTAATGAGCTCAACTAAAGCAACTAAAGCACCAAGCTGTCGATATTTTTTAATTTTTTTGCTTAGTATTTTCAAGAAGCTCGAGTCAAAAACACTGGCATTGGCATAGAGCGCGCAGAAGGCAGACCATATTCCTTGCTCCCTATCGGTTAAAGTCCAGTAGGCTGAACCAAAATCAAAATATGCCGCTAAAAATTTATAAATAGCTGGGGCAATGAAGTGATCTAGGTCTATTCCGTGTTTTTCTTGAATTGCTGATTTATAAAAAAAATCTTTTTTCTCGATAAAATATCGGCGAATCGATTGATTTTCTGTGGGTTTTAAATAACGATTGTAAGATTGTTTTGGGATTAGTAGGTTATAAAAAATAGGTCTGGGAATGCGCAATTGATGACGTTCTAAATAGTGATCAATTTCAAAATAGAGGTCTGTTTTATGAATGCCTCGATTAGAGTATTCATTCCAATAAAACTCTTCAGGCATAAAGGCATTGCACTGATAATCAGAAGAGGCTTTTTTCACAGCCTCTGCGAATTCCAGATGTTGGTAATGATGAATAGTATTATGGTGTACAAAAAACTCTAAGGGACCCTGTTTGGGTATACGTTCAATAGCACTATTCATAGCGCTTTTTAAATCATCTATAGTCATCATTTAAAAGGTCATGGTTATAAAGTGGTTTTAAATACCCGACTCCAGTGATGTCTGGCAGGGCACCGTTTGTTAATTCATTTAAATTCTGCAGTTTTGCCATCATAGAGTGATCTACGAATTTACTGTCAGTTAAATCAACAACGACAGGATTTTCGCTCTGCAAGGCGTGGTTGATTAAGCGCTTTAATTTCAAATAGCTGACGAAAGTTAAGGGTCCTGATACA
>SCSO01000026.1 GCA_004297865.1 Legionella sp. | reverse complement strand
AGATGTATCATTATTCATAGGGTTTCACTTGAAAATTTATATTGAACCCCCATTTTACGGTAGGTAGAACAGAATTAACACCCTATAACAAAAGATTAAGGTTACCCTATGAGAATGGATAAACTCACTTCAAAATTTCAACTGGCCCTAGCGGATGCGCAATCTTTAGCCATTGGTAGAGATAATGGCTTTATCGAGCCCGAACACTTGATGAAAGCTCTATTGGATCAACAGGGTGGTAGTTGTCGCCCTTTACTCAGTAAAGCAGGTGTAAATATCCCCCAATTGCGAACCTTACTAGATCAAGCCTTAGATAAAATGCCTAAAGTGTCTGGCATGGGCGGCGATGTCCATTTATCTAATGCCTTAAATCGTTTGCTCAATCTTACCGATAAATTAGCCCAGCAGAGAAAAGATAATTTCATTTCCAGTGAATTATTTATTTTAGCGGCCATTAATGAAGAAGGCAGTCTGTGTCGTTTACTAAAACAAGCAGGTGCTGAACCCAAAGCTATTGAAAAGGCCATTGATGAATTACGTGGAGGGGAATCCGTGAATGATGCCAATGCTGAAGAACAACGCCAAGCCTTAGAAAAATACACGCTTGACCTCACTGAACGTGCAGAACAAGGCAAATTAGATCCAGTGATTGGTCGTGATGATGAAATTCGTCGTACCATTCAGGTCTTACAAAGACGGACTAAAAACAACCCCGTACTTATAGGCGAACCTGGGGTGGGAAAAACAGCTATTGTAGAAGGTTTAGCTCAACGCATCATTAATGGTGAAGTCCCTGAGGGATTACAAAACAAACGCCTACTCTCTTTAGATATGGGGGCTTTAATTGCAGGCGCTAAATTTCGGGGGGAATTTGAAGAACGCTTAAAAGCAGTATTAAACGATTTAGCAAAACAAGAAGGACAAATTATTTTATTTATTGATGAATTGCACACCATGGTAGGTGCAGGAAAAGCAGAAGGTGCCATGGATGCTGGTAACATGTTAAAACCAGCCTTAGCTCGCGGAGAACTCCATTGCATAGGCGCGACTACTTTGGATGAGTATCGACAATACATTGAAAAAGATGCGGCCCTCGAGCGTCGCTTCCAAAAAGTATTGGTCGATGAACCCAGTGTTGAAGATACCATTGCTATCTTACGTGGCCTAAAAGAACGTTATGAAGTACATCATGGCGTGGAAATTACTGATCCTGCCATCGTTGCTGCAGCTACTCTTTCTCATCGTTATATTAGTGATCGCCAACTTCCAGATAAAGCCATTGACTTAATCGATGAAGCAGGCAGTTTAATTCGTATGGAAATCGACTCTAAACCAGAAAGCATGGATAAATTAGATCGTCGTTTAATTCAATTAAAAATTGAACGTGAAGCGTTAAAGAAAGAAAACGACGAAGCCTCTAAAAAGCGTTTAGAAGATTTGCAGCATAGTATTGATGAGCTAGAACAAAATTATTCGGATCTTGAAGAAATCTGGAAAGCTGAAAAAGCAACCATGCAAGGTTCGACACAGATTAAAGAAGCGCTTGAAAAAGCAAAGCAAGAAATGGAAACTGCAAGACGTGCTGGTGATCTTAGTCGCATGTCGGAATTGCAATATGGCCGTATTCCTGAGCTAGAACGTCAACTGTCGCAAGTGGCTGCTGTCGATGCAACTGAGCCTAAATTAGTTCGTAATAAAGTCACGGAAGATGAAATAGCTGAAGTCGTTTCAAAATGGACTGGCATTCCCGTTGCGAAGATGATGGAAGGTGAAAAAGAAAAATTATTACGCATGGAAGAAGTATTGCATAATCGCCTCATTGGTCAAAACGAAGCGGTTGATGCGGTGTCTAATGCTATACGTAGATCGCGAGCTGGCCTTTCTGATCCTAACCGCCCTATCGGCTCTTTCTTATTTTTAGGCCCAACGGGTGTAGGTAAAACTGAATTATGTAAAGCCTTAGCCGCCTATTTATTTGATACCGAAGAAGCTATGGTACGCATTGATATGTCGGAATTCATGGAAAAGCATTCCGTAGCTCGTTTGATTGGAGCACCTCCTGGTTATGTGGGTTATGAAGAAGGTGGTTATTTAACCGAAGCCGTTAGACGTCGTCCCTATTCTGTCATTTTGTTGGATGAGGTGGAAAAAGCGCATAGCGATGTGTTTAATATTCTCTTACAAGTGATGGATGATGGTCGTCTCACTGATGGACAAGGTCGTACAGTCGATTTTCGCAATACGGTGATCGTGATGACTTCTAACTTGGGTTCACACATTATTCAAGAAATGGGTGAAAAAGCCAGTTATGAACAAGTAAAGACTGCGGTAATGGAATTAGTGAGTCAACATTTCCGCCCCGAATTTATCAACCGTATTGATGATACAGTGGTTTTCCACTCTTTAGGGAAAGAGCAAATTGCGAAAATTGCTGCTATTCAAATCGAATACTTGCATAAGCGTTTAAAACATCAAGGAATTCACTTGGAAGTAACACCGCAAGCTCTTGAGCATTTAGCAGCTGCAGGCTTTGATCCAGTGTATGGCGCGAGACCTTTAAAACGTACTCTTCAACAGCAGTTAGAAAACCCGCTCGCACAAGATTTGTTAAATGGGAAATTTAAATCTGGAGAAACGGTTAAAGTGACTTATAAAGATGGGCTTTTGGGATTTGTAAAGGGATGAACTATCACTCTACCCTATCGACTTGTAGCCTGTATTACGACTTCGTCTAATACAGGCTACTACTGCAGTTTAAAAACATTCGTGGGGATACCAACATACGAACTTAATGACCTACAACCTACATTGACGCTGACGTTGTAGCTTGCTGTTTCTTTTTGGCTTCGGCTGCTGCTTCTGCTTCCGCTTCAAATTGCTTTTTGTAATGGTCTCTTAGGTTGGAAAGATTGCTCTCGAAGTTTGAACGACCACCAAAAAAACCACATTCTAAAACAGCATGGGTATTTATTTTCAAGTAATCCTTTAATAAGTTAAGGCTCCAGTAAGTGTCTTCAGTGTTAATTCCTTCAGGCGCTTTCAAGACGTCTGCCAAACTTATTTTCAGCTCTGAGGAACAATTATTAGAATGTTGTACTAGAATATATCCGCCCACAATAATATTGGAACAAATACTTAGGTATAAGGCATTTACTATATCTGTTAGTTTAGTTGCATAATTCTTTTTATTTTGGCTATCATTTAATACTTGGTTAAAAATTTCTTTAAGTTTCGTGCTAGCCAGTACTAGCGGGAATGATCCCTGAAACAAAGTGAAATCATTAGACGAGTCTTTGTCTTTGTTCTTTTTTATATACTCTACAAGATGAGCTTTAAACTGTTCAACAGAGTGTTCAGTATAATTAGGATGTTGATAAATCAAGTCATCCACCCAACTTTTAAGACGAGACTCCATTAATGGTCTATCGCGTTCCATTTGATTCGCTAAGTATTGTAAAAAACGTATCGCCTCAAATTGCGCCAATTGATTATTCACATCTCTTTGTTTTTGACCTTTAATCATTTCTGTTAATTGAGTTTCAAAATTTGCGTTTTCAAGAAAGACTGGATAACGTTTATATCTGGGTTGCTTATCGGGACCTTCTAGTGCCAACATGTTTTTTTGAAATACCATTAAAGCGTTA
>SCSO01000267.1 GCA_004297865.1 Legionella sp. | reverse complement strand
AATTAGGCGCGGTGTTAGCTGGCCAATATAAAGAAGAATTGCGTTTTCTTTTACACACTAAGATTTTTGATCATAAAGGCGTTTATTTCGAAGGTGACGCCTTAAATGATGTAGTGCTCGGTCGTGGTAGTGAAACTCATTTGATTGAATTTGACGTTCACGTTAATGATCAATTAGTAAGTCATTATCGTTCGGATGGTATGATTTTATCTACGCCAACTGGCTCAACAGCTTACGCTTTATCCGCTGGCGGTCCGATTATGCACCCCCAATTAAATGCTATTGTCTTAGTCCCTATGTTTTCGCACAGTTTAAGCTCAAGACCTTTGGTGATTGATTCCCAATCAAAAATTATATTGGGAATTAGTGAACACAATGAAACCGATTTACGTATTAGTTGCGATGGGCATGAATCGCGAATGGTCAAACCAGGACAAAAAGTATCCGTAGAAAAGAATGGGCAACAATTGCGCTTACTGCATCCTTTGGATTACCATTATTATGATACTTTAAGAAGTAAACTTGGCTGGGAATCCAAACATCAGGGATAAAACATGCTCACAACTTTGTGCATAGAACACTTTGCCATCGTGAAACATCTGGAATTGGATTTCACCGAAGGAATGACTGCCTTCACTGGGGAAACCGGGGCAGGTAAATCCATTATGATCGACGCATTGATGCTCGCTTTAGGAGGTCGTGCTGATGCTTCTGTTATTCGCCCAGGCGAAGAAAAATGCGATATCACTGCAGGCTTTACCTTTGATAAAGAATCCGAACCAGCACGTTGGTTACTCGACAATGACTTGGGAGCGGTAGAAGGTGAAGTGTATCTGCGTCGCATTATTTACGCCGAAGGCCGCTCAAAATCGTATATCAATGGTCAGCCTTTCCCTTTACAAAAAATAAAAGAATTCAGTGAAAAACTAGTACATATCCATGGCCAGCATCAACATCAAACCCTAATGCAACATCCCACTCATCGGCAACAACTTGATCAATACGCCAACCATCCTCAATTACTGGATGAGGTCGCTGCTGCTTATAAGCAATGTCAAAAAATCAAACAAGAAATAGATACTTTGCTTAACCAAGAGCAACAAGGCGATCGTGTTAAGTTATTGCAATTCCAATTGGAAGAACTTGCCGCATTAAATTTGCAAGTCGGTGAAGTACAAGCGCTCAATGAAGAACACCAAATGTTGCACCATGCTAAAGATTATTTAGTACAAAGCCAGCAGGTTAACCAACTGTTAAATGGGGATGATGAGCCTAGTATCTGTTTTAGTTTAAATCAAGTCTTACATGCTTTAAGCCAACTCCCCCAAGAACAAAAGCAAATAAAAAATTCTTATGAGTTGCTCAATAGTGCTCTCATTCAATGCGAAGAAGCTATGGATGAAATGCAACAATTTGCCGAGCGGATACAATTGGACCCGGAGCGCTTAACTGCGGTTGAAGCAAGAATGAGTACCATCCACCATCTTGCACGGAAATATCATGTAGATAGTAATCAATTACCTGAGCTGCAAAACCAAATGCAAAAGGAATTAGATGCTCTCCTTGCCTCAGAATCACGTCTGGCTCATTTAGAGTTACAATATGCCCAACTCATGAAAGTCTATGAAATGGCTGCCTTAAAATTAAGAGATTCTCGGCAAAAACAAGCTGCGAAACTAGCAAAGGAAATTACTAAGAGCATTCAACAATTAGGCATGCCTAAAGGTTGGATTGAAATTGAGTTTACTCCCATTGAAAAAATGCAGGCGCATGGGCTAGATAAAATTGAATACAAAGTATGTACCAATCCAGGAATGGAGCCGGATTCATTAACTAAAATCGCCTCTGGTGGGGAATTGTCTCGCATTGGCTTGGCGATTCAAATGATCACGGCACAAAGAGGTTCTACCCCTACTTTACTCTTTGATGAGGTAGATGTGGGGATAGGAGGAGCAACGGCTGCTTTGGTGGGGCAAATGCTCCGTAAATTGGGTGAACGCCTACAAGTGTTCTGTGTGACCCACCAACCGCAGGTGGCAGCTTCAGCCCACCAGCATTTTATGGTGGAGAAGCAAAGTGATCACAAACAGACCTTTACCAAAATTAGCCTGTTGAAAACACAAGAAAAGGTCGATGAAATCGCTCGAATGTTGGGTGGTTTGACTATAACTGAGCAAACACGCTCTCATGCGAAAGAACTACTAACCCAGAGCAATTAGGATTTTTCTGTGTTAGAATAAGCAACAAATATCGTAATTTTGGTGCAAATTAGATGTTTTTTAAAAAAATATGAAAATAATTAATAAAAAAACAGCACAACTTTTAAAATAATGATATAATGGCCCCCGTAACAATTTAGGAAATTAACATGTCAGAAAAAATTCGCGGTACAGTAAAGTGGTTTAACGAGTCCAAAGGTTTCGGTTTTTTAGAAAGTGGCGGGAAAGATTATTTTGTGCATTTCAGCGCAATCCAAAGCAGTGGTTTCAAAACCCTTGCTGAAGGTGCAACTGTAATGTTCAAAGCAAGCAATGGCCAAAAAGGTCCTCAGGCTGAAGAAGTTGAAGTAGTCTAAATCATTTTTTTTCGCCCTATTCAGGTTATGATAGAGATATCTTAAATTGAATAGGGCGTTTTTATATCCATGGCAAATAGACCCTCTATTGTTGTAATGGTCCCTCCAGAAGGGTTTCAATACAATCATCAAACCGCTACCAGCAATGCATTTCAAAATGCTGTACCCATTCATAATATCGCGACTAAAGCGATGGAAGAATTCACCCAGATGGTCAAAAGTCTGGAAATTCACGGTATTCAAGTCCTAATTTTACCTCAAGAAAACACCTTACCCGATGCAGTATTTCCCAATAATTGGTTCTCTACGCATGTGGATAAAACGGGGAAAAGCTCTCTGATTATCTATCCTATGCTTACGACTAACCGTCAAGCTGAAGTGAATATTCTCGGTCTGAGCCAAATCCTGGAAACAGCTCATATTGATTATGATGAAATCATTGATCTCCGTGGCGCACATTCAGAGATTCTCGAGGGCACTGGGAGTTTAGTCTTAGATAAAGAACAAGCCATTCTTTATGCCTGTTTATCACCAAGAACCTCCGAATCATTGGCTCTTAAAGTGGCTGAGCTATTAAATTATCGACCTATCTTGTTCCATAGCGTCGATGCCAAACAACAAGCGATTTATCATACTAACGTCATTATGAGTATTGCTAAAGACTATGCCATTATTTGTTTGGAGTCTATTTTAGACCCTCAAGAAAAGGCGCTTGTAATGGAGCATTTAAAGCAAAGTAATAAAGACATTATTGATATTAGCTTGCAGCAGATGCAACACATGTGCGGCAATGTGTTGGAACTTTTTGATGCTCAAGCTCGAAGCTTATTGATTCTATCCACTCAAGCTTTGCAACATTTCACCCAAGAGCAATTAAAACGAATCCAATGCTATTCCCAATTAGTGCCCGTTTCTATTCCTACCATTGAAACTATTGGTGGTGGCAGTGCGCGTTGCATGTTAGCGCAGATTGAAATTTCTTTATTAAACTGAAGAGAATAGTTTACTATAGAAAAGAGCTCTCAGATAATGGATGCCTATCATGGATGTACAAGAGAAAATATTTTCCGATCGGGTGAGTTTATTAAATCGGAATTTATTGTTGGGCGTTCCTTCGAACATTTTATGCACAATAATCACTTTTTATGGTCTTTACCTCTGGGTTGGTCATCCAAAGCTTTTTTTATGGGCTATGATTAGCTTTACTTGTATCGGCGTTCATATCCTTATTGCTTTACTCAATCATTCCTTTCATTTCAATATACATTGGTATTCTAAATTTCTTGTGCTCCTGGCATTAATTTACGGAAGCCTCTGGGGCATTGCAGGTCCTGTTTTTATACCTCATGAAGATCCCTTGCATCAAATGTTTCTGCTGTGCATTATTGTAGGAGTAGCGTCAGCCGGCGTACACCTAATGCAAGTTAATTTTTTCACCAGTTCCGTCTTCTTAATGACCAGTTTACTTCCTCTTTCTTGCTATTTTTTAACGCAGGAAAACTTGGATTATCTTTTATTAGGCGGAGCATTACTCATGTATTTTTTGTTTATGTTGATGATGTCCTGGATAGGTCATCGCATGTTTAATAACAATTTTAATTTGCATTATGAAAATCTTCATTTAATTGATCAGCTATCCATTAGCAATACGATCTTAGAAGAAAGCGAATCACGATTTCGCTCTGCCTTTAATTATGCTGCTATAGGAATGGGTATAGTTTCTCTTGAAGGCCATTGGTTAAAAGTAAACAAGGTACTTTGTGAAATAGTTGGGTATTCTGAAGAGGAATTATTAAAAATCGATTTTCAAAGGATTACTTATCCAGAAGATTTACAAAAGGACTTGAACTATGTCCGTATGTTGCTTGAAGGACAAATTAGCTCTTATCACATGGAAAAGCGTTATATTCATAAAAATGGAAGTATTATTTGGATCTTATTGAGCGGTTCTTTAATCCGTGATCATAAGAATCAACCGCTTTATTTTATTGCGCAAATCCAAAATATAGATGCACAGAAGAAGGCAGAAGAAGAATTAAAATTTATTGCCTTTCATGATGTTTTAACTGGATTAGCGAACCGTAAACAGTTAGAAATATCTTTTAATTATGTCCTTGCCTTTGCGAAGCGCCACCAAACTCAATTAGCCGTCTTGTTTTTGGATGTGGATCATTTTAAGGAAATTAATGACAATTTTGGTCACAGGATCGGCGATTTAGTCTTAATAGAAATAGCCCAACGTTTAAAATGCACTTTACGTGCCAATGATATTTCCGTACGTTTGGCTGGTGATGAATTTATTTTTATACTCACAGAAATTACCGACTCCGACATTATAGTGAATATTGCTAAGAAATTTTTAAATATTATTGCCGAACCCATGACCTTTAACCAACGCATCATTTTAACGACAGTGAGTATTGGCATTAGTGTTTATCCACAAGATGGTGAAGATTTAAATATCCTGCTGAAAAAGGCTGATGATGCTTTGTATCAGGTGAAATCTGAGGGAAGGAATAATTTTAAAATCTATGGCGTGTAGCCTGTATTAGACGAAGTCGTAATGTAGGAACCCTCGCATATCTTAAATAATTGATGTGTTTGTGGTCCATATTCCTGTATTACTACTTCGTCTAATACATGCTATGTTTTTTCTACGTATCTATATTTATCTGACAAATTTTCACAAATCTTTATATCTTTTCCACGCATTAAATGGCGAATGCTCCGGATTACCCATATGCTCTACCGGTAGATAAAAAGTCTGCTCTAATAAATATTGTCCGCTTAAGGCGGCATGGGAGACATGATCTGTGAAGACTATCCAACTACTCCTCGCGGGAAAATCGATTTGTGTCTTGACGACCTCCGCTTGGTAACGATCATCTAATTTCATCGAATCGTGCAAATGCAGCATGTAATGATCATAGGCTGAACGCAAACTTTTAGTCGCTTTGACCAGCTTGAGAAAGTGAGCGCTTATTTTACTATAGGGTTTGATTTGTGGCGCAAAACGCTTCATTACCTCAGCAAAAGGTTCACCCACATTCCAAACGCGAGGTTCTTGTTCTGGATTAATATTACAGAATACTCTTAAAATTCTTAAACCATTAACGGGACTGGCCGCAAAGGAATCCACGTGAAGACGAGTATCGTCTTTTCTTTTAGATAGTGCTCTACCTTGAATTTGCGCTGGCCTAAAACTGGTTCTTCCCCAACGTAAATGCGGAATATAGATCGGGAGACTTTTTTGAATGAGTTGGTGGGCAAATTCTGCATAGCCTCGCATCATATGCATCAGTTTATCTTGCAATCCCTCGATATCGCGATTAAAAGCGCCCATTTTATTTCGTTGATAATCATAGCTCACATTTTTATGGTGCCCATCCAGTACCAACTCAGTTAGCAAAGAACTGTCTATCTCTTTAAAAAAATAGTTAGGATAGAACAATATTTTTCCCGATTCTAAATTTTCAGTACTACTTTGAGGGTCAATGTTCGCTAAATTTTGTGTTAGTAAAGGTGTGTGCATGTCATAACTCAACAATTAATTGAACCTAGTTTAACAAATTTTTCCTTGTTCTTGAATTTTCCCATCATACATAGAATATCTTTGCTATACTATTTTTTTCATTTAAGTACAGGGAGTCTGGGTATGAGTAATAAAATCGCAGTCATCGTTGGTAGCTTGCGTAAAGGATCATTGAATAGAAAATTAGCCATGCAATTGATAGCATTAGCGCCTAAATCATTAGAATTACAGCTGGTAGAGATTAGCGATTTAGCGCTTTACAATGCAGACTTGGATGAGGGCTCAGTGCCCGCTTCTTGGACTCGTTTTCGTGAGGACATGAAAAAATATCAAGGCGTATTATTTCTCACCCCAGAATATAATCGTTCTGTTCCCGGCGTACTTAAAAACGCTATTGATGTCGGGTCCCGTCCTTATGGAAAAAGTATTTGGGCAGGAAAGCCTGGGGCAATTATTAGTGTTTCACCTGGCGCTATTGGCGGTTTCGGTGCCAATCATCATCTTCGCCAATCCATGGTCTTTTTAGATGTGCCCCTTTTACAACAACCTGAGGCTTATATAGGCAGAGCTGAGGAATTGTTTAATGAAAAGGGTGAGTTAGTGAAAGAAGATACCAAAAAGTTTATGCAGTCTTTTTTGGAGAAGTATGCGGATTGGGTAGAGAGGAATGTGAAGTAGTTTTTGTAGGATTCGCGAAGGCGGGTACGTATAGAACAGTCATTCCTTATTCAAATGAGTCTTGCGTTCCCGCATCGTTTCAATACTATTAATCACCGTTTGCCGACAAATCTCTTGCATGACAGGAATTTCATGCAAAGGCATACCTTGGCGAATACTGTAAGCAATTAAAAAGCTATCTAGCCAAATTTTTTCATTTCGTTTTGCTTTAGCCAAGACCCAAAGCGCGACCCATAAAAAATGAAATTGCCATTTCTCACGGTTCAATTCCATTTCTTCTTCAAAGACATCATGAATCGCATCTTCTAAACGACAGACTTTGACCCCATCAACGAAACTGCTGTTATGATTGACAATTTTATCAATTACAGGACTTTCAATATACCATGACTCAGTAAATTGTTTACTCTTCAACCAAGACTTAGAGCGCAGCAAGGAAGCCGCGATAGCCTCTTGAGTAAAGGGATTAATTTGTACACTGAGCTGTTCAAATAAATTATCTACATCCAATGGATTAGGTCGCAACCGCATACCAATTAATTCTTGTATTTCTAAAAAATGCAGATTGGGCACTTCACCGTGCGCCACACTGACGGAACATTTCA
>SCSO01000266.1 GCA_004297865.1 Legionella sp. | reverse complement strand
GCGTATTTTATCCCCTGAATTTGTAACTCATTGGAAAGACAGAATAATTAATGTACATCCTTCGTTGTTGCCTGCCTTTGCCGGGAAAATGGATTTAGCGGTACATCAAGCAGTTATCGATGCCAAAGTCCCTGAAACAGGCTGTACCGTGCATTTTGTGACCGCAGAAGTGGATGCTGGACCTATAATTTTGCAGAAAAAATGCCCGGTTTTAGCTAGTGATACAGCAGAAGGTCTTAAACTGAAAGTCCAGCAATTGGAAGCACTCGCTCTAGTAGATGCTATTAACTCATTAACAGTTTAATAATCTCTTAATATTCCTTATATACACTATACTTAACTGAGTATAAAAGTGTCTTAATGGGAATATTATGGGCAATGCTAAGTTAGAACATAATCTCTTTAGTGTAGCTAAACCGACGAGTATTCGGGATCGCTATATTGTAGGGAATTTAATTGCTAAACACAGCTTAACCGCTGTGGATATGAAGCATCTTGTTCAAATTATTGATCTTAAAGAAAAAATTAAAGTATTAGCCTTTACTCCTGCTAGTTTAGGAGAGCTCTTAGAAGCCTCTAAAGATAAAATAGAACCTGTGCATGGTTTACTTTACCTACCCAATGCCGATAACACCCTACATTGGGTGGCTGCTACCTTTAGTATTGACCCAGCAGCGAATACTGTAACTTATACCCTAGATGATGCAGCACAGTTAACCGAAGAACAAAAACAAAAATACCGAGACATCGTCAATGCAGCCATTGATAAATGCTCTCGACCTCTCCAAATAAGTAATGTAGCTATTAAAGACGGGTCATTAAAAAAAGAAGAAGAATACGGCAGTGGTTATCTGGCTTTACAAAAAATGTTACAACGGATGGCACCACCTCAATTAAATGATGATGCTAAATCCTATGCTCAACAAGATGATCTTAAAAAACTGATAGCGAATGGGTATAAACTTTTGCTTGAAGATCTCATGATTTCTCAAGAAGAATATAAGGCATTAGGAGCAACTGCTCGGAAGCTTTTTAGTTCATTAAATCCTGATGGACCCAAAATAAGAATAAACCGTGATCGTTTAAACCGCTTTCTCGAAGAGTTACCGGATACATTACCTGCCCCGCAAGCCAATACAATTCACCCGGATGTGCAAGACTTTATCCGTGGTTATTCGAGTCAATGGGTGTTAGTGCAATTTCCTCAGGGCGTCCGCATACCTGATTTAAACGCAAAGGAATATGAACATTTTTTTGATTTATTGCACAGCACGTTAAAGGATAAAAATCTCCCTTTACGACTTAGTCATTGTGATATAGCCACATTGGATGGATTAAATGCTTACTATCAACATTATTCTCCCACGTTATTTAAAGAATTAACGATAAGTGTTGATTTATCCCCTGAAGATAATGCCGAGGAGTATATCGCTAAATTAGAATTCGCCTTAAGTAATTTATCTCGTACAGGATTGCAACACCTCAAAATTGAAGATGTGCAAGGTGTATTAAAAGCGGAGCATGTTAAAGAACTGTATCAATTTATTCAAAAACACCAATTAGCTATTCGTATTGATTTACCAAAAACCTTCCAAGATAAAGAGATACAACGACAACTAGATGCAGACGTGGAAGTCAATTTGCGTCATAAAAGAAGCCAGTCCTTAAGCGGGCAAAAAGAGAAAGAAGAATTTAGTGTGCCACTTAAAGCTAGAGTAAAAAGAACACGTCACGCCAATCTTGATTTTCGTGACGCGATGAAGATTGATGTGGAATTACAACAAGGATTAGAAGATACGGAAGAATTTGAAGAAACGGTTGTTTCCACCTCGGATAACGAGCAAAGCTATAATTATACGTTGATAAAAGAATCTGATATTTGGTATCCGGGCGATTTATATGAAAAAAATCCCAACCTGAGCGGCCATACTCGTCGTGAATTGGCTCATTTTTGGAATAAAGTAGCAGGCAACATTGAGCTTGCACAAAAGGACATTCTTAAATTCAATCTCACAGTAAAGGGTTCAGCCTTCGATGCAATGACTACCGATGCATTAAAGCAGTTAATGCAATTTAAAGAATATTATCAATATGGATTAAACTCTCAGCAATTGCCTCCAGGATTTTTATTGATCCATGACGAGCAATTACGAGGTTTTGTATTACATTATGCTCCTAAGCTCCTGCCAAGAGATAATATTGCTCCTATGGTGATTGCTTCACCAGGTAAACCCATATGGAGTGTGGATTTAGTTAATGAATTACTGACAAATGCCAGGGTGGCAAATACCGTAATTTCGATTTGGGATAAATTACAGAAAGATCCTTCTTATCAGCGTGAAGATAATGAGTTATTTAGACAAATTCTGCCACAATTATTGAGCCTCAAAGAAGAACATGTACTAGCTCTTGTTAATAGAGCTGGTGGAATTGACCACTGTGATATCAAACGTCTAGGAACTCTATTAGATTCCTTGTCGCAAGCAGAAAATCTATATCAGGCTAGACACTCTGCAGAAAGTCCTTTGACTGAAAAAGAAATTAAAGAGATGAGTTGGTTGCCAGAGGTCCTTGGAAAGTCTGATCTCCCACAATATATAGCATCATTTGATGAATTCATTAATTTAGCACACGACATAAAACAAAACGTAAATATAGAAAAAGTAGATCCATTAAAACTTATTTTAGAGCGCAAGGGTTTAAAAGAATTAAGTGATAGGGTGACTGCACTAAAATTAAATGAAAAACAAAGCCATGGACTTCTAAGCATTTATGATCAATATGACGAAGCAGGTTTAATTAAACTGCTTAATCTATGGGACGACTGGCACATAAAATATAATAAAACGAATAGCGATCAATTGATTTGTATTAAAGAACATGTCAGTGGTTACGCCCAACTGCTAGAAAATAGTAATGAAGTAGAGGAAGCCCTAAAATACATTGCGGAATCCGCTGAATTATCTAAAGAGGATCGTCAATGGTGGGATAAGCTTTATACAGCTCATCAACCTAAAGATGATTATTATCCTAATTTAGTGAATAGTTTTAGACAATTTCGACGATTGATGGATAAAAACTTACAACTTTATAATTTGTCCACTATTCCAGAGCCATTATTCTCAGGTGCAGATAACTTACCTAGTACCTTAGGTCGTATGCTCACCATACTCAACGCATGCAAAGAAACTGATAAAAATGCACAATGGCAAGTGATGGCGAAACTTGATCTATCTGCTACTGGTGCAGTTAGAGCAATGACTATAAGCGATTCTAATCATAATGAAAGACCCGCTGGATTTATTTTGCCGGAGATGGATATTAAGGCAGAATCAGCCGCACACCAGGTGGGTCATGATGAATATAAATCTCACATAAAAATAGCTCAGCAAAAATACCCTGACGCTTTATTGAAAGCATTTTATGGCTATGTTGCACATCAAAAATATCGTCTGCCTTTAGAAATTTATCAGCAGGTTGCTGTCAAAATCGAAGAGACGAGCCTTTCAAGAAAAACAAAAAATTATCTCTATTCCATCATTGCTGGGGCAACTACAGGGGATAATTACCAATACTTTATTAGTGATGCTCAATCGGCACAGATGCAATGTGAAAATATTTTTAAATATATTCAGCGCGTTAGTCTTAGTGCCGGTACGGAAGCAGTTCAAGAGAATTTAGTCGAAGCCCTGGCGGATATTAGTACAGTCCCAGCTTTACCCATTTTAGAAAAATTAATGAATATGCTGACTACTCCTTTGCAAAATGTGGGATTAATGCAAATGTGGGGTTTGCAAACTATAGCTGCAAAATTACTTGATTCTAGCAATAAATTATCACGTTTTGTGGCCCGTTATGGGGATTTAATTTATTTGGGTATGAAGTTTTATG
>SCSO01000527.1 GCA_004297865.1 Legionella sp. | reverse complement strand
GGTGCAGTTGATGCCGCTGACGCAGACGCCGCCGGCGCCCTGCAGCGGGTCCTCGCCAGTGGCATTGACGGTGTGCCAGGTCTCGCCGCCGTCATAGGTGGTGGCGACGTAGCCGTACCAGAAGCCCGGAAAGTCCAGTGCCTCGCTGTTGCCCGGGGTCGGCGTGGCGATGAAGGCACAGGCTGCGCGATCGGGATCGCCCGCGGTCACGGTCACGAAGCGCGTGGTCTTGGCGCCGACGCGGGCACTGATGTTGTAGTCCTTGCTCCAGGTCGCGCCGCGGTCCTTGGACACCACGGCATGCGCGGAATGGTCCGGCGCCTCGTAGCAGGCGTACATCGTGCCGTCGGTGGCGATGCCGACCGCCGGGTCCTTCTGCGCGGCTTCCGAACCCGGGATGTAGACCACCTTCCAGGTCACACCGGCGTCGGTGGAGACCGAGATCGCCTGGCTGCTGCTGCCGTCCGGCTTGGTGCAGGTGCGCAACGGCAGATAGGCAGTGCCATCGGGCGCGACCTGCAGATGGCCGTGGATACCGCCGGAGGTGCCGCATTCGGCCGGCGTCCGCACCGGCACGCCGGGGCCGAAGCTGGCCCCGCCGGTGTCGCTGCGGGCACAGAATGCACCCGCATTGGCGGCCTGCGAGCAGAAGTACACCGCGTAGTCATAGAGATTGGCGAAGGGCGAGTCGGCCGGGTAAGGGCCGACGCCGACGGTCTGGTGGTCCGAGCCGCCATTGGGCGGGCTGGCGCTCGCCGAAACCCAGTTCTCGCCGTCGTCGTCGGTGTACGCGAACAGCGCGTTGGGGCCGACGAACTGGTTGGAGACAAAGGTGCGGCCGCTGACCTGCTCGGTTTCCAGGATCGGATCGACGGTGGTCGCCGACGACAGGATGTCGGTGACGTCCTCCCACTGCGCCTCGCAGGCCTGCGGCAGCGCCGGGCTCAGAAAG
>SCSO01000265.1 GCA_004297865.1 Legionella sp. | reverse complement strand
GTGATGTGTTTGGAGTACCTCTGGCAATTGAAGGGTTAATGGCCTTCTTTTTGGAAGCTACATTTGTCGGCTTATTCTTTTTTGGGTGGAATAAGTTATCCCGTGTTAAACATTTAATGTGTACTTGGTTGCTGGCTCTAGGGACTAATCTTTCCGCCTTATGGATTTTAGTCGCTAACGGATGGATGCAAAATCCCGTTGGTGCTTATTTTAATTATCAAACCATGCGCATGGAGGTCAGTAGTTTTTACGATATTCTTTTTAATCCGGTAGCCCAAGCGAAATTTGTCCATACTATCAGTGCTGGTTATGTGACCGGTGCTATGTTTGTTCTTTCAATTAGTGCTTATTTTCTTCTACGGGGACGGCACAAGGCCTTTGCTCAACGCTCAATGACAGTTGCCGTTTCGTTTGGCTTGGCTTCGGCATTGTCCGTAGTGGTTCTTGGGGATGAAAGTGGTTATGTTGCTAATGCCAACCAAAAAATGAAGTTAGCCGTCATCGAAGCGATGTGGCATACCGATGAAGCACCAGCAGGTTTAACACTTATAGGTATTCCCGATGATAAAACGCTCACTACGCGTTATGCCATCAATATTCCTTTTGTTTTGGGAATTATTGCGACGCGATCTTTCAATACCCCTTTACCTGGCATTTTCGAATTGATTGATGAGGGTAAATTACGCATTCATGAAGGAATGAAGGCTTACGCAGCTCTTAGCCAATTACAAATAGATCCTCAGAATGCACAAGCAAAAGCAGAGTTTGAGAAATACGGACAATATTTGGGGTATGGATTATTAGTAAAACGTTATACCGAAAATGTAACGGATGCCACGGAAGAGCAAATCGATAAAGCTGCGCATGATCTTAAACCTAAAGTGATACCCATGTTCTTCTCATTTAGAGTCATGGTCGGTTGTGGTTTTTATTTTATTCTTCTTTTCGCAGTGGGATTTTATTTATCGGTACGACATAAATTGCACACAACTACTTGGTACCATCGTATGGCCTTTTACTCATTGCCACTTCCATGGGTTGCTGCAGAATTAGGTTGGGTAGTGGCTGAATATGGTCGACAACCTTGGGCAGTTCAAGGTATTTTACCCACATTTATGGGATCCTCTTCTGTATCTGCTGCCAATGTGTGGACTTCTATTGCGGGCTTTGTTTTATTTTATACCGTACTTGCTGTGGTGGAATTATATTTAATGGTCAAATACATTCGTTTAGGCCCAGACGTTTTACACACTAGTCATTAGGAGATTAGGATGTCTTTAGATTATGAACTGTTACGCATTATTTGGTGGTTGATCATCGGGGTACTTTTGATTGGCTTTGCGGTGATGGATGGTTTTGATTTAGGCGTGGGCATTTGGCTACGTTCTATCGCGAAAACGGATATGGAACGACGAATTTTAATTAATAGCATCGGCGCTACTTGGGAAGGAAATCAGGTTTGGTTTATTTTGGGTGGAGGCGCTTTATTTGCTGCATGGCCTATGTTGTATGCCGTTTCTTTCTCGGGTTTTTATCTGGCGATGTTAGTGGTTTTACTTGCGTTGATCTTACGCCCGGTGGGATTTAAATATCGTTCTAAACTCAAAGATCCACGGTGGCGAAATTTTTGGGATTGGGCTTTATTTGTCGGTGGCTTTGTTCCTGCTTTAATTTTCGGGGTAGCAGTAGGTAATGTGATTCAAGGCGTACCCTTTTTTATAGATATTAATTTACGTCCATTTTATACCGGGACTTTTTTACAATTACTTAATCCTTTTGCTTTGTGTTCGGGCCTGTTGTCAGTATTAATGCTCGCTATGCATGGTGCATTTTTCTTGCAAGTTAAAACCACAGGTCTTTTACAGCAGCGTGCTAAGCAACGAGCACAAATATGCGCTGTCTTAGTGCCTATGTTATTTGCACTCTGCGGCTATTGGGTTGCCACCCGTATTAATGGTTATGTAATCAATGGAGAAATTCCTCATGATGGACCATCTAACCCTTTATACAAAAGTGTGAGCCAACAGCTAGGTGGATGGATGTTTAATTACATTAATTATCCTTGGTTTATCCTTGCGCCGTTGCTAAGCATAGGTTCTGCCTTATTGGCTGCTCTCATCGTTTCTTGGACGCGCGTGGCATTTGTCCTTAGTGCAGTGTCTGTAGGGGGGTTAATTGCTACCGTGGGTTTAAGTATGTTTCCTTTTATTCTGCCTTCTTCGACTCATCCGGGAAACAGTTTAGTAGTGTGGGATAGTTCATCGAGTCAAACGACTTTATTTATTATGCTGCTAGCTACGGTATTTATTTTACCTGTGGTCTTAGTGTATACCGCCTGGGTTTATCGGGTATTGCGGGGCAAGGTAACCCAAGAATCGGTAATGGCAGAAGACGGTTCATATTGAGGAGATCGTATGTGGTATTTTTCTTGGATTTTGGGCACAGGATTAGCTTGTATTTTTGCGGTGATGAATGCCGTTTGGCTGGAGTTGCGTGAAGGGGATGCGCCTACGGTTTTTGATACGCACGAGAGTTAGAAATGTAGGTTAGTGTGAATTTTTAAATGTAGGTTGGGTCACGACCCAACAACTTTTT
>SCSO01000264.1 GCA_004297865.1 Legionella sp. | reverse complement strand
CCTGAGGTTGAAGCGGTAGTGTAGGTTGGGTCGCGACCCAACATAAGCATCTTGAGCGAAGATGAAATGGTTATGTTGGGTCATGACCCAACCTACGTTCTGAGAGATTGGCGCCCGCGTGGGCCCAATCCAGAAAAATCACTTCTTCAACACATAACTCCCCGGCGCATCCATCAATGGTGCATAGGGTAAGTTTTTAAACTCTGGTGCGGGGATATTTTTGCCCGAATGCTTTTTCAACCACTTAAGCCATACCGGCCACCAAGAGCCGGGATGCTCCGTGGCAGTTTCTATCCACTCATCCGCATCTAAATGACTATTCTCATTCACTTGATAAGAATACTTCTTTGCGTTAGGTGGATTGACGATACCCGCAATATGCCCTGAACCACCTAAAACAAATTCTTTAGGACCATTCATTAATTGAAAACCAATATAAGTGGTTTTCCACGGGGCGATATGATCTTTTTTGGTGGATAAGAAGAAAGTGGGGACATCAATGGTGCGTACATCGATGGGGGTGCCATTGAGTCGAATTTTGCCAGGTTTGGATAATTTATTATTTAAATACATCCACCGTAAATATTGGGAATGCATCTTTGCAGGCATGTTAGTTGAATCTGCGTTCCAGAATAAAATATCAAAAGGCACTGGATTTTTTCCTTGCAGATAATTTTTGATAAAAAATGACCAAATTAAGTCATTAGCTCTTAAAGAATTAAAACTAGAAGCCATGAATTTACCTGCCAAATACCCTTTAGCCTTCATTTCTTCTTCCAAGTCTTTAATTTGTTGCTCATCAATAAACACAGAAATATCACCTGGATCGCTAAAATCAATCATTGAGGCTAAAAAAGTAGCACTATGAATGGAATTATCTTTATGAGCTTTATTATAAGCAAGTAGGGTGGCCAGCAAAGTTCCACCTATGCAAAAGCCCAAAGTATTGACCTGTTTGACATCCAATTGCTTTTGGATAATGGAAATGGCGGTTTTAGGGCCTTCATTCAAATAATCATAGAGGCTTTTATTCGCAAAACTGGCATCCGGATTCACCCAAGAAATAATGAATACGGTAATTCCTTGCTCTACCAACCAGCGCACCAAGGAATTTTTAGGACTTAAATCCAAAATATAAAATTTGTTAATCCAAGGTGGCACCATTAATAAAGGGATAGCTTTCACTTTATCCGTTTGTGGGGTGTACTGAATTAATTCCAGCATTTCGTTACGATAAATCACTTTGCCTGGAGTAATGGCTAGGTTTTCTCCGATTTTGAAGGCATTGTTATCTGACATTTTAATCATTAAACGAGAGGAGCCTACCTCGATATCTGAAAGTAAATTCCGCAGCCCTTTGAGTAAATTTTTACCTTTACTATCGATGGTTTCGGACATAATTTGCGGATTAGTGTAAAGAAAATTAGCAGGGGATAAGGCGTCTAAATATTGGCGAATGAAAAATTGCAACCTTTTAGCAGCGGTTTTATCTTGGTACTCCATCCCTTCTAACAACGAATTAATATGCTCGCTAGCTAATAAATAATGATGTGAAAGCATATTAAAAAAGGGATTGTTTAACCATTCTTCACTGTTAAAGCGAGAATCGTTAATGGGTAGAGGTTTACCTTCCATCCAAGAGGTAAATTGTTTTTGCATTAACCCAAAAAAATCCTGCCAATACGTGCTTTGCATCTGCAAAACCTTTTCAGGATTTTTTAAAATGGTAACCCACAATTGCTGATAATTTTCGGTAAGCTCAATAAACTGATCGAGCATCATCGGCCATGAGGTCGTGTTGTTTTTAAAACCAGAAATGATTTGTAAACTACGTTCAGCGACATCCTGCATCAAATCGCCTAATTCTTTGTCATGTATCATTCCCGCTCCCTGTCAATAATGCAAAACCAAAGGTTGTATCTTTATTTTGGGAGCGAAGTGGAAAATAGGCAAGTTTTTCTACAGTTATTTTCTGAACAATCTCTCGGCAATGAAGTTTTGGATTGTAGCCTGTATTACAACTTCGTCTACAAATACTAACAAGTCCTGTACAAGCTGTTGAGGCCAAGCCAATCCCAAGGCGGTCGCAATGGTTGTGATTAACGAGTAGTAGCTGTCATTTTTGGATTTTTTTTCATAAGAACACTGTTAATCGAGTGTCTTTCTATAATACCTAAAACTGATGAAGATAATAAAGCAGGCGAAGAGAATGATGGGCCACAAATTAGGCCATACTTCGCTAAAAGTGGCCCCTTTCAACATAATAGATAAAGTAATGCGAATAAAATGCGTGGGCGGAAATACTTCACCAATCCATTGTGCCCAGCCGGGCATAGCATAAAACGGAAAGAGAAATCCAGAAAAGAGAATCGCGGGTAAAATGTAAGTGTTGGCCACATTGGCTGCACGAAGTTGGGAGCGAGACACGGTGGAAACGGCAAGACCAATGCCTAGACAAGAAATAATATACGGTATTGCGCAAAGCGATAATAAAAAAAAGCTTCCTTCAAAAGGTACATGGAACCCATAACGACTTAAACCCAAAGTTAACACAAAGATTATATAACCAAAGATAGCATTAGGGATAATCTTACCAATGAGTACCTCCAAAGGTTTTATAGGGGTAATCAAGAGCATTTCCATAGTGCCTTGATCATATTCAGTAGTCACAGAAATAGCCGTTAACATTACCAACGTGACGGTTAAGATAATAGCTAAAATTCCTGGTAGGGTGTGGAATTGTGCAACGACCAAAGGATTATATTTGGCATGCGTATCAATAAAAAATAAGGGTTCCTGATTTTTTAAATAACTTAAAGACCCTTTTAAATCTTGATTTAGTACTGAATTAGCCAGGGTTGCTGCCGCATTAAAGGCATTGCCAATGGCTAAAGGATCAGACGCATCGCCTTCAACTAAAACATGGGGATGTTTTTCTTTGATTAAGTCTTCCGCAAAATTATTGGGGATGGTAATCACAAATTGTACTTCTCCGGAGCGCAACATTTTTTCAGCGTCAGTATCCACATCAGTTTGTTTAATAATTCTGAAATAGCCAGTATTTTTAAATCCTTGAATTAAACTATTGGAAAACACCGAATGATCGTGCGAAAGGATCACGGTCGGTAAGTTTTTAGCGTCCGTATTGATAATATTTCCGAATAAAATCACTTCAATAAAAGGAACGAGAATAATAAAGATATAGGTTCCAAAATCTCGTTTAATTTGAATAATTTCTTTTTTTAATATGGACCAAAAGCGCAATAAGGGATAATGCAAGGCCTTAATTATTTTCAACATTCATTTTCCCTAATTTTCGTTCGTTGATGGATAACCAAATAAAGACGTCATCCAAAGTGGAGTGAATGGTTTCCCATTTATAATCGCCTAACCCCATATAGGGTTTAATGGCTGTTTCAATCGCGTTTTTATCTTTACTGCTTACATGTAGTGTATCAAAAAAAGTGATGACCTGATCAATGCCTGGGGTTGATTCTAATTGTTTAGCTAAGACTATTAAATTACTCCCTTTCACCTGAAAGGTGGTTAAATTAACCGTCTCAATAATGTCCTTAATACTGCCACTCATTAGAAATTGTCCATCACAAACATAAGCTAGTCTATGGCAACGCTCTACTTCATCCATATTGTGAGTGGTCAACAAAATGGTCATGCCTTCTGCCGAAAGACCATGCATGATTTCCCAGAAATCACGACGAGAAGTAGGGTCAACGCTAGCAGTAGGTTCATCCATTAATAGTAAAAAAGGATCATGAATCAATGCGCAGGCTAAAGACAATCGTTGCTTATAACCGCCCGATAAAGTTCCAGAAAGTTGATTCTTACGCGATAAGAGATCAAGTCTATCCATTAAATCAATGGCTTTTTCTTTACGGTTTTGAATACCGTACAATTCTGCCATAAGAATAATATTCTCTTGCACCGTGAGAAATTTATATAAACTAAAATGTTGGGGAATGTAGCCTACATGTTTTTTGATAGCACTGGATTCAGTTAACATGTTGTAACCTAAACAGGTACCCGAGCCACCGCTAGGCGTTAACAAGCCACACAACATGCGGATGGTAGTGGTTTTCCCTGAACCATTCGGCCCAAGAAAACCAAAAATTTCCCCGCGTTTGACTTGGAGACTAATGTCCTTTACCGCAATAAAATCGTGAAAGCGTTTATTGAGATGATTGACGTTGATAATTAAATTCTCTTTTGGCATAAGCGCTCATCCTATAACGCGACAGTCACAGGCTGTCCTGGTAGTAATGCCATGTTTTCTTCTGACTCTGGTAATGCCTCCACTCGGAAGGTTAATTTTGAGCTTACTTCCGTGCTATAAAGAACCGGAGGGGTAAATTCTGCTTGGGGTGAAATATAACTAATACGTGCTTTAATCTCTTGCGTGCAATCTTCGCATCGTATTTTGAGGGTTTGTTCTAATTTCAATTTATGGAGATCAGATCCTTTGACGTAAAAAATCACTTTAATTTGCTTAGGGGCTAACAGAGCCATGACTGGAACACCTTGATTTACGTTTTCCCCTGCTTGGAAATAGACATCAGATACTAAGGCATCTACTGGTGAGTTGACGGATTTTTGTTGCATCATCCATGTAAGCTTTTTCAATTGAGCTTTAGCGGCATCAATATTAGCTTTGGCAGAAGAGACAGTTTCTTTGGCTTGGTTGTAATTGGATTTAGCAATATCGTATTCTTCTTTTTGAATGGTCTTTTTGTTGTAACGACTTCTTTTACGATCATAAATGGATTTTTGCAAATCATAAGCAGCACGTGCTTTACGCTCATCGGCATTGGCTTGTGCAAGTCGGGCTTTGGCAGTACTAATTTCTTCTTGTTCTGATACGGTATCCAGTGTGTATAAAGGTTTGTTTGCTTTCACTTGTTCGCCGGCTCTGACGTTTAATGTTTTTAAGGTGCCAGCGAAATTCGGGGTAATAAATAGGTATTTACCTTCAACATAACCTGGCCAAGAAGTAGTTGGTTTATCTTTGCATGCTGATAAAAGGCAAGCAGAAAAGATGGCGAATAAAGCAAATCCTTTAGTTAATATAGTTTTCATTTCCATACGGCCTTAATTTTGTCCATTAGTTTATGTATAGAGTTTTTAAAACCCGAAACAGGTTTTTTCCCAGGAATTTCATTTAATTTCAAAAAGTGGGCTTTATTAAGTTTGAGAGCAAAAGTATAGACTTCATCCATACTTACTCCGGAAAACTTATTTTTAATATCAATTAAAGGGGTGTAACCATCCATTGCTTTCCACATTTCATACTGTTGTGAAGAAAGAGTGATAGTGTTATTTGTGTTAGGATGAGTTAGTTGTACTTTTTTATAACCATTTTGTTCTTTTTCTGCAATATTGGCTACAGGCTTAGGACGAATTTGTTCAATGCGTGTCAAAGTTAATGATTTTGCAAAAGTACGATCATGTTTGATCACCTCAAGAACAGTCACTCGAGTAATGAGAATGAGTTCACAATGAGTGAGGGCTTGGGCATTCGCGTTACGTCGCGTATTATCCATTAATGCTGCTTCGCCAAAAAATGCAGGGGCTTCAAGTTCTTTGATTATCTTTTGCTCATTACCATTCGTCGTTGAGAGAGAAATCTTGCCTGAAATAAGGAAATAATAAGCATCCGCAAAATCGCCTTCGTTAAATAATACATCGCCTTCATTAATCGACATACGGGTTGCGCGATGGGCAATTTGACGTATTTTTTCATTGGAAATTTGTTTGAAGAATTTATTATTTTTTAAAGAATGCATTAATAAAATACGTTCACCTGTGTTTTGCAGAGCCGGGTAATAAATACTGGATTTGGCTAGAAAGTCATTAAATATTTTAATGTCTATGGCTAAAAGAATCATGGGCGATAGGGCAGTCACTGTCGCATTACGGATACCGCTATTAGAGAAGAAACCTGATTCATTAAGACCGATAGAATCTCCTTCACGTAATATAGCAATATGCATAACCTCTTTTTTTTCTAAATTTTGTACTGTTTTAGTGACTTGAGCAGTTCCGGATTTAACTAGGTAAATGGTATCAACAATGTCACCTTCTTTGACAATGATGGTGTCTTCAGGGACTGATATTTCGCGAGATAATAGAGCTAATTCATGCGTATCATTAGCGTTCATGAGACAAAATAGAGCATAATCGCTGATTAATTGCTTTTTATCGGCATGAGACATCGATTTTTCTACATGACTGGGCTTAA
Organism: Legionella sp.; assembly: GCA_004297865.1. Taxonomy (GTDB): domain Bacteria; phylum Pseudomonadota; class Gammaproteobacteria; order Legionellales; family Legionellaceae; genus Legionella. Next base: position 59 of record SCSO01000264.1, on the reverse strand, counting down.
TCATATTAGTCCTAACCTGGCGGATGTACTCGAAATTTTAAAATCTTATCTTATTATAA
>SCSO01000263.1 GCA_004297865.1 Legionella sp. | reverse complement strand
GCCGATGGCGAACCTTTTATCTTTCATGATGACAGTCTCAAAAGAACAACCAATGGGACCGGGCAGTTTGGTTTAATGGATTCGTCCTACTTGCGAAGTTTGGATGCTGGGTCGTGGTTTTCTAGAAAGTACAAAGAAGAAAAAATTCCTCATTTTAAAGAGGTGTTAAAGTGGTTATCTTTTTCTGGAATGCAAGCGAATATAGAAATTAAGCCTTATCCTGGCGCGGTAGAGACCACAACCACAGCGGTATTGAGTTATATTCATCGTTACTGGCCACCCAAAAGTGAATTACCCTTGGTTTCAAGTTTTGATTGGGAGGCTTTGGTTTTATGCCGTAGTATTGCTCCGGAAATGCCTATAGGCTTTTTGCTGGATGAATGGGATAATCATTGGTTAGCTAAGGCAAAACAGTTAGAATGCTATTCCATACATTTTAATCACGAGATTTTAACCGAAGAACGGGTTAAAGCAGTGAAAGAACAGGGCTATGTCATTTGCGTTTATACCGTCAATAATAAACGACTGGCGAAAAAGTTATTTGATTGGGGCGTTGATGCCGTATTTAGTGATTATCCAGATCTATTAAAATGAAAAAATTCCTCCCTTATTGCTTTGCAATTTTTTGCTCTTTCCCTGTCTGGGCTAAGCCTGTCGAATTGGTTTTTTGGCATGGCATGGCCGGTCATTTAGGGGATGAGGTTCGTTTATTAGTGGATGATTTTAATCATAGCCAAAAAGATTATTTTATTCGTGCGGTATACAAAGGCAATTATATTGAAACCCTAACCAGTTTTGCGGCTGCATTCCGTGCGCATCAAGCACCAGATATTGTCCAAGTTTACGAAGTAGGCACCGCTATCATGACCTCTCCTGCTGGAGTCATTAAGCCAGTGGACGAGTTGATGCGAGAGCAAGGCATGACCTTACCCCAACAAGATTTTATTCAAACCGTACGCGAGTTTTATAGTAAAGATGGTCAATTAATGGGTATGCCCTTTAATCTCTCCGCACCAGTGCTTTATTATAATCTCGATATTTTGGCGAAAGTGGGATATGACCGTCAGAATTTTCCAAAGACATGGGCAGAAATGGAAGTGTTGGCTGCTAAAATTAAGAAAGCCGGTTATGAGTGTACCTATACTACTGCGAATCCTGGATGGATTTTATTTGAATCCTTTTTAGCTATTCATGGTTTACCTATTACCCAATCACAACCTACCCGCGCTGTCTTTAATACCCCTGCTTTGGTTCATCATTTTGCTCGTTTAAAACGTTGGCATGAACAGGAGTATTTTCGTTATGGGGGGAGGATTGATGATGCGACAATTTTATTTACCAGCGGTGTCTGTCCTTTATTCAGCCAATCTTCCGGTTCATACAATAGCTTATCGGCTATGGTTTCCTTTCGTCTAGGTGTGGCTCCTATGCCCCTAGATACGGAAATCAGTAAAGTTCGGCATGCTAATGTAGCGGGTGGTGCTGCTGTATGGGCTGTCGGCGGGCAAAGCAAGGAGCATTATCGTGGGATAGCACAATTTTTTGCTTTTATCGCTCAACCTGAAGTACAAAAACGTTGGCATGCACATACAGGGTACTTGCCTATTGGTCTTAAAGGGATTTACGCGGATATCGTTAAATCCAGTGAGCATCCTGCTTTACAGATTGCTAAAACTGATTTAGAGGATCATTCACACAGTGCGCGTATTAAAAATGAGGGACCAGAAAATCAAATACGTACTATTAATGATGAGGCATTAGAAGCAATGTTCGCAGGTTTGATTAGTGCGCAGCAAGCTTTAGCGGAAGCTACTGCTCGTTCAAATCATATTTTATTCCGTTTTTCGCGTAATACGGAGAAAAAAGGGAAGCTGTTGTAAGTTATTATTTAAGAAAAGGAAATTCAATGAATACTCGTACTTCGAAAATATGGTTAGTTTTAGCCATGAGCTTTTATTGTTTACTCGCCGTTTTTGGCAATATTACGGATTGGGCGGCTAATTTTCCCGCAGTGACGCGCGCTTTAGAAATGAAAGATATTTTCCCTAATTCAACGATTTCTTATCGGGCAATCACTTCGCCCATCTTACAACAATTAGCTTTTATCATTATAGTGTGCAGCGAAGCGCTTACGGGTTTGTTGTGCGCTTTTGGGGCTTGGCAATTATTTCACGCTAGAAAAGAACCGCAACTCTTTAACCAGAATAAAAAATGGGCTATTGCAGGTTTGACCTTAGGCTTTTTGACTTGGAATGTTTTGTTTATGTCCATTGGCGGTGAGTGGTTTGGTATTTGGATGTCCCCGGTATTAAACAGCGCTATTGGGGCAGCGTTTCAAATATTCATCACCATGTTGGCGGTATTGATTTATGTGGTTCACAAAGATAAATAATCTTTATTGGGGTGGGAATCATTCTTGGTCATTCCCGCGTTAACGGGAATCCCGCAAAACGTAGCCTGTATTAGACGAAGTCGTAATACAGGACCACCCTTAAATCAATTTCGCACTATTTTGATTAAATGTTTCATAGGCAGCTAATTTCTTAGCAATAATAGCTTTCTGCGCTCGATCACTTAAACTTGCATAAGGGTTTTCAACGGTGCTAAAGAAAGCAAATAATCCATTTTGTGCTATGGTATTGCGAGGAATAGGACTCCATGTGTCTGCGGATTGAACCATTCTTTTTTCATAATCGCTAAGTTTATTACCGCGAAGTTTTTTCTCCGAATACTCAGAAAGATTGGCAATCGCATCTAATGATTTACCTTTCTTGTTCAGTAAAGCGGTCAAATCGTTTTTAAGTCTGGGATACTCAACATCTAAGCTCTCTTTACACTTAGCTAATCGTTTCGCAGCTTCAGCTACAGTTTTTTCACCAGCAGATTTTAAATCACCGTACATTTCTTTCTGGTGATTATATTGTGCAGCCAAATCAATATGCTTAACCGGGGATTTTAAATGTTCATCATGGATTACATTCAAACGCTCTAGGGCACGTTTAACTATAAAGCTATTAAACAATGCTTCTGTTTGTGGGCTTACTCTGGTTTTAAACCAAGCTTGTAAGGAAGAGTGGGCGCAGGTGCCATTGGTTTGTAAAGTTAATTGGGTGTCGTCATCAATTAATTGATTATTATCCATCAAATCAACAAAAAGCTTGTTCATTTCTTCTATGCTTATATTGTTATTTTGGAATAAAAAAAGAGGACTAACTAAATCGTTAATAAATGAATTATTAGCCAAATTACTAATAAATAAAGGAGTAGTCTTCTTTACTGGACGAGTTTTATCTTGGGCTATTAATGAACGTACCTGGGTACCAAAACTTGTTAATTCTGTGCTACCTGATGTATCAAAGATTCTTAATTCACACTCGCCATCGCTAATTTTTTTAAATTCGACAACAATGGCATGTGCTGAGCCCTTCGATTTAGAGCCATGTGGAATAATAAGAGTCTCACCATTTGGTAAATTTGTGAGGGATTTAGTTACGCTAAAAGCGTAATCGTCTAATAGCTTATCGTTCTCTATATGATCAGATAAATGATTCAGTACTTCTGCGTATTCAATTTCTTTGGTCAAGACGGTACTCTGATTCAATTTATTTAATAACTCGGCTAATTCTTCTCTAGTAGAATTGTCTAAGCTATTTTCGTTGAGGAATTCATTGATATCATCAATGAAGTTTTGGTAAGCCTGGGAGAAACTATTTCCTTGTAATTCTTTATAATGATTTAAATTAGTGCTTCCCATAAGATGATGGGAAAGATACTTTAATTTCATATCATCGCCTAAATCAGAATAACCAGAAAAGGATAAATAGTTTTTTAAATCAATACCGAAGAAGTCTAAAACACGTAAATACCATATGGGGATATGAACAGCTCTATGTTTTTCTTGGTTTTCATTTATTTTTTCCTTGCTTTCATTTATTACATTTTGTAAACCTCTTTCCTCTGGCGTAATAAAACCAAAGAAACTTATGAACTTTTGCCACCAGTTCTTACTGTTCCAGAGTGCTTCCTGATAGTTATAAAGTGCTTTATATACAGTTTGGTAATAATCAAGCTGTCCTGCGATACTTTTTTCCATATCTGCTTGATATTTTTTTATATTTTCTAGGGCTTGTTGGGTGATTTCTTGAATTTCTCTAGGAGTAAATTGATTCTTTTTTTCCCATTCTAATTGGTTTTTCTTTAATTCAGCTCTGGCTCTAAAATTAAAATTAGTCATTGATAACAGCTTAAAGTGAAAGTGCGTATATTTTAATCGATAATTCTTAAGGCTTTATTAAGGGCATTAAAAGGCCAGCTTTAGCACGGTTTCACGGACCAACCTACATTTATTTATAGTTCGGTTTTATTTCTAATAATCAATAGGATAAATTTTTTTGTCTTTTATTTGATCAAAGTTGGTCTATTCTTAATAAGTAAACTATTCAAAGGGGTTATCATGAAGAAATTACTGTTTTTAGGTTTAGTTTTTTCGTCAGTATTATTTGTTAGTTGCAGCACTGATAATACTGGGAGAATAGGCGAAGCTGTTTCTACGGATGTTCCTAGCGAGCAAATAGGTGATGCCGTTTCTACTAATGATTCTAGCGAGCGATAGGCTAAGTTGTTACATATAATCCACCAATATAGCAAACGGTTTCAGGTGGCAATTGAGAATTCTTTATAGGAGCGTAGCCTGTATTACGACTTCGTCTAATACAGGCTACGTCCGGTCTCTATAAAGGGGCTAAAAACACGCTCAAATCTGGCTTTTGCTCTAAGCGATATTGATAAACCACATAAAAAGCCATCACATTTTTAAGATAGTTTCTGGTTTCTGCCCAGGGTAAGGTTTCAATCCATTCGTCTATTTCTTTAGTTGGATAAGCATTTAGCCAAAACACTACCTGGCGTGGTCCGGCATTATAAGCAGCAGCGACCAAGACTGGGTGGTAACGAAAACGCTTGGACAATTGTTGCAAATAGGCAATACCAATATTGATATTCTTTTGTGAAAGATATAACTGTTTGGGATGGTTATAAGGAATTTTATCTGCTTTGGACACCACACTAGCAGTTCTCGGCATGACTTGCATTAAGCCTAAAGCGCCTGCAGAAGAAGTCACATCTTCTCTAAAACCACTTTCTTGACGAATAATGGCGTACACAAATTCCGGAGCGATGGCATATTTTTTAGCGAAGTGCTTAACCGTGTCTTTGTAAGCCAAAGGAAAACGCAAGCTCAATTGATTCGCAAAGGTGTCGTTATTACTTAAAAACACCGATTTACCATGCCATTGTAATTCATTATCCACCCAATATAATAAAGCACTGGCTTCATTCTTGGGTAGCTCGCTAATAAAATCACAGAGTAACCTGGATGCTTGTAAAATTTGCTTACTCAAATATAAAGTTCTGATTTGATCTAAAATGCTTTGATAAGGTTTTAATACATCTAGATTAGTAGTGGCTTTTTCGTGTGCGAAGCTCGGCTTTTTATGGAGGCGAATACTAGCAAGAAAACCATAATATTGTCGCGTTTTCGACAAAGATTCATATAATATCTTAGACTCTTCTTTTTTACCTTGTGCCTCTTGAGCACGTGCTAACCAATATTGCCATGCTGGAGTTTCTTTATTTTTAGATTGGTTAATTAATTTTTCAACTTGTTGCCAGTCATGACGCTTAATTGCGAAACGAATTTGCCAATCGAGCAAAACGTCGTTGTAATATTGGGGTTTAATTTTCGCAAACCAATCCGCTGCATCGGCATGATTACGCATGGCTTTATAAAGCGCCACATGTGCAAAGAAAGCTTGCTGATGTTTTTCATCCATCCATTGCTTGCTTTTGAATTGATCCCAGACCTTCAACGCTTGATCCATGTTCATGGATACTAAGCGTTTCAAAGCGTAGAGATAAATATCATTATTAAAAGATTGACGTGGCAATTTGTTAATGCTCAGAGGATTGAGATGAATAGCAGTTAAAGTATCCACTTCTGCCAGATGCGGTTTTTTGTATTGCTTTAATAAATAACGAGCCAGTTGCACATTGCGCTTATCCAGCGCCAAATTAATGCGTTGAGTAATTAAATTCTGATCGAAATCTTCGTTTTTTAACAATACATCAAACAGGGTATTACAAGCTTGCGGACGCGATTCCCCGGTTAACCAAATGGGAGTGGAGTCTTTAAGCGCTTCTTTGGTGCGGCCTAAATTGAAACGTGCTATTTGTTCATAACAGACTAAATTAATATCATTACTGGGTTGATAATAGAGATCATACTTTGTCCAGTCTTTGATGCGTGCCAATTCGTATAACCATTTATCACGTAGCTTATTCGAGAGCGGGGTAGTGCCTTGGATAAATTCAATGAATTCTTGATTGGGATTGAGAGGGAGTTGTTGATACCATTGCCAATAGGTGTTGAAACGTTG
>SCSO01000025.1 GCA_004297865.1 Legionella sp. | reverse complement strand
GCCTGCAATGCTCGCTACTTCCGAGCCGGGATACTTTTTAAGAATTTCTTCTTTGACCATTTGATGGCGTTTGGCTATGGTTTTAAACGCATCAGTACGCAAAGCTTGGCCTGCATCAGGAAGTGCTGCCAGCGCGGTCATCAAATTTAAAGCATCAGCCACACCCGGGGTACTACCACCTACAGTTAATTTCCAAATGTAAGCAAAATAATTTTTGAAAATACTCGAAGCATAAGCATCACTCATAGGGAACCACATATAACCTAAACGGTAGCCCGGTTTCCCTAATGCTTTCGAAACAGAGTTGAATGCAAAAACATGTTTGCCTTCGTTTCTTGCTTTGGTAAGCCAAGCCACATTGTCTTTAATATATCCTGAACCATCACTGCCATAAGAAGGCGAAGAAAATACAAAATCCGCGATGATAATTTTTGCTTGCGTGTAAGGCTCACGATAAGTGCCGTCAGGGTTATTTGGAGAGGTCACAAATTCCACTAAAGTTTCATCGGAATTGAGCTGAATTTCTTTAGGGTCTTTAAAACCTTGGAAGCGTGCATTGGGATAAGGACGGTAAGATACCGCATGCTCGTGAAACGAGTAAAAAGGAATTTTTTCCACGAATAGGAATTTTTTGTCCGGCTCTGAACTGACAATGCCGTAAACCAAAGCAAAGATCATTTGCAGTGAACCATTAGAAGGACAAAAAATTGCGTTCTTTTCATTAGGATCAAGAAATAATTCTTGGTTATGCACGCGTTCGTGATAAGCACGTAAAGCGTCATCTACGCTTTTAAAAAAAGCCATACTTGAAGGAATGAGTAAATCTTTTTCACCAGGCTGTCCTAAATAAACAGCACTATCATAAACATGCACTGCTGGAGGGTTTAGTAAACCATAACGTTGATACAATTCGGTAAACAATGGTGCTTCATTGGGACGTAAATAAATGAGCGGTTCAAAAGCGAAGGCCGTAGTGAAAAGCGCCCAACATAACCCGATTATCGTACCTAATTTAAATAGTTTTGAATTACTTAGCATCAACGCATACTCCTTTAAATGATGACCAAATCCTTGGCCGCTTAATCTAACAGAAAAAAGAAAAGGATGTAAACACCCTTTTAATGTTCATAATTTATCCTATACTTCTATTAGTTATTCAACGAAGAGAAAAGATGGAACCCTATCTCAACTTGAGTCGCAATTCTGGGGTATGTGCCTATGAATTAGGTACTGATTTTATTCGCGTTGAATTTATAAACCATTCTATTTATCGTTATACCCAGGACGGCGTGGGTTTAGAGAATTTAAACAAAATGAAGGAATTAGCGCGCCAAGGACATGGCTTGAGCACCTTTATTAGCCAACACATCAAAAAAAATTATGCTGAAAAAGAACTCTAGCAAGTTTACCTAGACAGAAATCATAATTCGTATTTAAATGTCCTCACCATTTTCTGAAGAGAAAGGATTATGACTCTTAGTAGACTCTTCTATTTAATACTATTCATTAGTTTTTTAAGCATAAGCAACACTTGGGCAGAGGAAACGGATCAATTCACCCTGCCGCCAGGTGAACTGCAAGATCTAGGTCCTTTTACCAGCAATCGACTGATTACTTTGCTTGAAGGCGTTATTGCACAAGCCAATACAGATATTCGCACCTATCAGCAAAGTGCTAAACAAAGTCGTCACGCTAGGCATCAACTGGCCTTGCGACGCAAAGGCACTTATCTTGCCGATTTAATCTACTCTAAAACCGGTCCCGGTTACCCGCTTTGGTTACGCGGAAATCCACCAGCAGAACCAGGAAAACCACGAGAATTCAAAGAGAAATTACCTTGGAAAACGGTTTATTGGCTAGTTTTTTCCCAATCCCCTCTTTTTGTGATTGGCCTAGCCCCTACGATTAATATGTATG
>SCSO01000262.1 GCA_004297865.1 Legionella sp. | reverse complement strand
GGGATAATGATAAGCCAGCCATCCCACCAATAAGCCTACTGCCATTACATAAAAAAACCTTTGGCGCGCAGATAATTTATCTAAAGTCCATAAAGTACCCATCAACGCATGATTGAATAATAATCCTGCAAATCCCACTATAATTCCAAAGAGAAAAAATAACCACAACGACTTCAAACTAGGTAAAGCAAACACATCCATTTGAATAGCCGGTCCCGAACCAATAATGAGATGCAACGTAATCGTCGCCGCTACACAAGCAATAATCACCATTTTAAAATTAATAAAGGAATAACTAAATTGATTACGCATTTCCTCCATCACAAATAATACCCCAGCCAAAGGCGCATTAAAGGCAGCCGCTAAACCTGCAGCAGAACCAGCAGCAATTAAGGTATCGCGACGATGACGTGCGAGTTGAAAGATTTCTCCTAACATTTCCCCCAAATTCCCGCCCATTTGAATAGTAGGCCCTTCCCTTCCCACCACCATTTTTGCTGAAATCGCCAAAATCCCTGAAAAAAATTTAACGGGTAAAAGACGCTGCCAATAAATAGGTCGAAGATGCAATAAAGTCCCTTCAATTTCCGGTACTCCACTACCCGAAGCCTCTGGAGCAATGTATTGCACAGAAAGCCAAGCAACAAAAACCATCAGTACACTTACTAGGGCTGAAATGATCCCTGCAGGCCATCCAGCAGCAGCGGCTTGAGCATAAAACCAAGCGAGTAACTGATCTAAACCCGCAATACCCAATTGAAATAAAGAGGCAATAATGCCTGTTAATATTCCCAATATAATAGATACTGCATAAAGGATTAGAACTTTAGTTTCCATTTGCGTTTAACATTCCCATTAAATTGATCATAATTTTTAAGCCCGACTGATTAGGCAACGATAAAATAGTTTCTGGATGAAATTGCACTGCATAAATGGGCAAGGTTTTATGAGCAATCGCCATGACAATTCCATCTTCGGTCTGGGCGGTGATTTCTAAATCCTTAGGTACGGTTTTTAAACGAGCGTACAAGGAATGGTAACGCCCGGCGACAAAAGCATCTCCTAAACCTGCAAATAAACCTTCACTTTGTTGAACATTAATCAGCGAGGATTTGCCATGCATTGGATAATTCAAAACATCTAAATGGCCGCCAAAGTACTCCACCAAACCTTGCAAACCTAAGCACACTCCGAAAATCGGCGTTTTTTTCTCGATGATCGCAGCTATGGTATCTTGTAATTTAAAATCCTCTGGACGACCTGGTCCTGGCGATAAGACCACCAAGTCATAAGCATTCTTATTGAGGAAATCTAAAGCGCGATCAAAACGCACCGTACTAACTTCTGCACCCGTTTGTCGGATGTAATTGCCTAGGGTATGTACAAAAGAATCTTGATGATCAATCAATAAAACGCGCTTACCCTTGCCAGTTAACGGTAATCTTTCGCTTTTCTTAGTTTTCTTTTGTCCAGGATTTTGCAGCATATCAATAAAGGCCGACGCTTTTAAACGAGTTTCTTGCTCTTCTGCTTCGGGTTCAGAATCATAAAGCAAAGTGGCACCTACACGAATTTCGGCTATACCTTTTTCAATACGTACCGTACGTAATACTAAACCAGTATTTAAATTGCCATCAAAGCCCAACCAACCGACTGCTCCGGCATACCATTTTCTTGGGGATTTTTCATGCTGTTCAATAAAATTCATTGCCCAAATTTTGGGAGCACCCGTCACTGTAACCACCCACATGTGGGTTAAAAAGGCATCGATAGCATCAAAGCCCTCTCTTAAAATCCCTTCCACATGATCTACGGTATGAATTAAACGTGAATACATTTCAATTTGTCGCCGACCAATCACCTGCACACTACCTGCTTCACAAATGCGGGATTTGTCATTGCGGTCCACGTCCGTGCACATGGTTAGCTCGGATTCCTCTTTAGGTGAATCCAAGAGAATTTGGATGTTTTGCGCATCTTCAATTGCATTCTCACCCCGTTTAATGGTGCCCGAAATCGGACAGGTTTCTACCCGTTTCCCTTGCACCCGCACATACATTTCCGGAGAAGCGCCTACCAAATACTCTTCTTTACCTAAATTAATGAAAAAACCATAAGGAGAAGGATTCAATTCCCGCATTTGTTTAAACAAAGAAGAAGGTTGCTCAGTAAAATGTGTATAAAAAGTTTGACCAGGCACTACTTCAAATAAATCGCCACAGGCAAAGCGCTCTTTGGCTTTATTGACAATGCCTGCATATTCCCCAGGCTCGTGATCTCCCGATTTAGTGGGTTTATTCGTCGCTTGGTATGGGGAAAAAGCACCTTCTCGCGGCAAGGACTGGGTGGATTTCCCTTGAAATTGAAAATCGTAGCGACGAACAAAGGCTTCTTCTTTGCGATGGTTCACTACATAAATTTCATCGGGTAAATATAAAACCATTTCCCTTTGTTCTGGATCTCGTTCTTTATGTTTTTCTAAGGCTTCAAATTGATAAATGAGGTCGAAGCCAAAAGCCCCATATAAACCTAAATAGGCGTCTTCATCGGATTTAAAAAAGCTAAGCAACATACGAAGGAGGCTAAATACTGATGGTTGCTGACTTCGCTCTTCTTCGCTGAAGACTTGATTACTAGGTTTGATTTTAACTTGGCATAACCTGGTATTTTGCGTAACAATTTCCACTTGGTTTTGCGTATGCAACAAGGGATTTAAAAAACTCAGCAGCACCTCACCGCGTTGATTTAATGCTTCTATGTCAATGAGATTATCTTTGCAAGTAATCACCAAAGGTGGATTACAAAACCCCATATCCCAACAAGTATAACGCCCTGGGTATTCAAAACTGGAAGCAAAAATGGCTCCCCGTTGACTGTTAAGACGATCAAGTAAAGGCTCTATTCCTTCTTGATAAGCCAAAGGTTGTTGTTCATATTCGATATGAACCCCACCCTGAGTTTTGAATTGTTTTAGCATAGGGTGTAACTCAATTTAAAAATAATGGATTGAAGAATTATTCTACTGTAAAAGCCTAGGGTTGTCATACCCGTGTAATAATTGGATTCGTGAGGGTGCCAGGTTTTTATATTGGGTAATAATCAAAGACGGGCATGGGCACGCTCACGGGCACGAAAAAAATCGTTGGGTCATGAACCAACAAAAATCCATGGATTCTCATCTATGCGGGAATGCTAAATATCAAACACTTCATTTTCAACACAATATCGCTATAATATAGAACCTTTTTCTTGGATGCTGTTATGACTATCTCGCAAACTGACTTAGAAAAAATTGCGCGCTTGGCCTACTTAGATACTGACTTGGAAAACACCGCTAAACTTTCCGAAGAAATCAGCTCGATTATGGATTTTGTTGAGCAATTACGCCAAGTAGATACCAGTCAAATAGCCCCGCTATTTCATCCTTATGACTTACATCAACGTTTACGACCCGATATCGTCACGGAAGAGGAATGTCTAGAAGAATTAGCCACCATAGCCCCCATGTTTGAGGACAATTTATATTTAGTACCTAAAGTACTTGAGGCAGACAAATAATGGACCATCGCACGCTGACTCAATGGACTCAAGCCTTACAAAAAAGTGAAATTTCCAGTGTGGAATTAACGCAGCACTTCCTTCAACAAATTGCCAAACATCAAGATTTAAATGCGTTTATCAGTACCGATGCCGAACACGCATTACAAGAAGCGGCCAAAGCCGATGTGGCTTTAAAAAAGGGACAAAAACTAAATCTGCTGGGTATACCCATGGCTTTAAAAGATTTGTATTGCACCCAACGCATGACCACCACTTGTGGTTCTAAAATGTTAGCTAATTTCCAAGCCCCCTACACCGCAACCATTGCTC
>SCSO01000261.1 GCA_004297865.1 Legionella sp. | reverse complement strand
ACCTATTATTGGAAAGTGTATGTCACTCAATTTCGCTAAAACAAAAATCCTTTGTTATGGATTAATGATTTGTTTTCTGAGCAGCTGCTTCCATCCTCCATATAATAATTTCAGAACAGATCGCAGCACCGTGCGTAAAGTTGCTGCAGGCACAGCGGCGGGAGCTATCGCTGGTTCAGTAGTTACTGGCACTGGAGCAGGAACCGTAGTAGGTGCTGCTATTGGTGGAACAGTAGGTTTGTTGATAGGTGCATCAAACGATAGCAGAAAGCATATAATTAAAGAGTTGAGTAAAAATGATGTACAATATATTGAATATGGAGATACTCATACCTTAGTTGTTCCCACTGATAAATATTTTATGTTCGGTAGCCCTAGATTGAATGAGCTGACTTATCCTGGATTATTGAACATTATCAAACTGCTCAAACTATACCCCCCGAGCCCTGTTTATGTTGCAGGCTTTACTGACAATGTAGGCTCTAAGGCTCACAAACGTGCCTTATCACAAACGCAGGCAGAAACCATGCTCACTTTCTTATGGGCTAATGGTATTGCCGCTGAACGCTTAAAAGCGGAAGGTTATGCGGATAAAAACGATATTTCTGATAATGAATTGATCCATGGTAGCGCCCAAAATAGACGTATTGAAATCCAATGGTTTACTGGTTTAGTTGCCCAAGCTCCAGCACAAATGATGTATATGAAATAGGGTAATTAAATGAACTCAAGATTTATTGGCGGCGTCCTCCTTATTGTAGGGACATCCATAGGCGGGGGGATGCTCGCCCTTCCAGTAGGAAATGCTGCTACTGGCTTTTGGCAATCCTCACTTTTTTTATTTATTTGCTGGGCTTTCATGACTGTGGGAGCCTTTTATATTCTTGAAGCCAATCTGTATTTACCTCGAGGTAAACACATGGTTTCTATGGCAGATGCTACTTTAGGTAAATATGGTTTATTGACTGCTTGGATCAGTTATCTTTTTTTATTGTACACCCTCCTTTCTGCTTATATCTCTGGTGGTGCAGATGTATTGAATAGTTTACTGGCTAAAATCCATTTACATTTACCCGACTGGCAAGCAACTTCTTTATTTACTTTAATTTTTGGATTGGTCGTCTATGGCGGAATACGTCCTGTCGATTACGTCAATCGTGCCCTCATGTTTGGAAAATTAGCCGTCTATGTTCTTTTAGTCTTTTTAATTAGCCCCCATGTTAATGTGGAGCATTTTCAACATGGTGAATTGAAGTACATCTCCAGTTCCATCATGCTTTTGATTACTTCCTTTGGCTTTGCGATCATTGTGCCGAATTTACGGGAATACTTTAATGATGATATTCCTACCTTAAAACGCGTTATTTTTATTGGATCTTTAATTCCTTTAATATGTTATCTCGCCTGGGATGCAGTGATTATGGGGACTATTCCTGCTGTAGGCAGTAATGGTTTAGAAAGTTTAATGCAAAATCCGCATACGACAAGTGCCTTAGCTGCTTCGCTCAGTGAAAGGGTACAAAACCCTATTATTAGTGCTTTTTTTAATTTGTTCACTTCCATTTGCATGTTAACCGCCTTTTTAGGGGTTTCACTTTGTTTATATAGTTTTTTAGCTGATGGCTTAAAAATGCGGGAAGAAGGCAAACATGGTTTGGGTTTGTTTTTGTTAACCTTTGCCCCACCCTTACTCATAGTTATTTATTACCCTGGTGCGTATATCCATGCGCTTAGTTATGCAGGAGCTTTTTGCATTGTTTTACTACTACTTTTACCCGCTTTAATGTGTTATTTTGGGCGAAGTCGCTTTCATTCCGTATTTATAGTTCCTGGGGGTAAAGCAGCGCAGTTGTTATTAATGGCAATTTCACTGGCTCTTTTAGCAAACGAACTATATCGAATATACGCCGGAATTTGACTTTTACAGAAGAACAAAGTAACATATTGTTCTATATTTGTACTATTTTTGGGTTTTTATCAGTGTTTAATTCAAAATTAATCGGTGGAATACTTCTAATAGTCGGCACCTCTATCGGTGGCGGTATGCTAGCTTTACCTGTTTCTACGGCAGAAGTAGGCTTCACAAACTCTATTTTCTTTCTTTTTTTCTGTTGGGCAGTTATGACTGCTGGCGCTTTATTAATCCTTGAGGTGAATATGCGTTTACCCTTAGGGAGTAATATGATCTCTATGGCTAAAGCAACTTTGGGCTTACCTGGCCAGATTATCGCCTGGATTACCTATCTTTTTTTACTTTATACCTTATTAGCAGCCTATATTTCCG
>SCSO01000260.1 GCA_004297865.1 Legionella sp. | reverse complement strand
CACGCGTTTTGAACAATGTAAAGAAGTACCCCAAAGGATAGGTGCCTGATGTTGAATAAAGGATTAATACTCAGTTTATGCTTTTTTTTCCCTCTCCTGGCCTTTGCCAGTAGTGAGGTTGATCTTCCTCTTCAGAAAGTATCCGTTGATATAAAAAATAAAGAGCGCCTACAAAGAGGGGCAAAATGGTATATGAACTACTGTTCTGGCTGCCATTCATTGAAATATATGCGTTATAATCGCCTAGCCAAAGATTTAGGGTTGACGACTTTTGATGGAGAACTCGATAAGGATTTATTAAAGAGTAATCTTATTTTTACGCAAGCCAGCATTTATGACCCTATCCAAATCGCTATGCCCGCAGAAGATGCTAAACAATGGTTTGGCATGGTGCCTCCCGATTTATCTTTAGTCGCAAGAGCTAGAGGTGCAGATTGGCTATTTACTTATTTACAAAGTTTTTATAGGGATAGTAAGAGACCTTTTGGCAGTAATAATCTCTTGATCTCTGATGTAGCCATGCCTAATGTCCTTGCACCATTAATCGGCAAAACCATTTTAATTACTCATCCAAAAGACCATAGCACTTACTTACAATTGGTTCAGCCCGGGGAAATGTACCCTAATCAAGTGGATGATGCTTTAACAGATCTCGTGACCTTTTTAGTTTATGTAGGGGAGCCTGCTCAGTTAATTCGTTATAAATTAGGTTTTTTTGTGATTCTCTTTTTGTTAGTTTTCTTAGTTGTTGCCTATTTATTGAAAAAAGTATACTGGCAAAGAATTAAACATTAGAAGCAAAGAATAAAAGCAAAAAGGATAGATTTTGCTATAAAGTCCCCCTGAAGGGTAAAATTGTGGTACAATCTTGGTTTTTGTTCTGTAAATACAAATGGCACATTTTACAGGTTTTAAATGAATCGATAGGAGTTGCTAATGGCAATTGTTGCAAAGCGCACCATAATGTCTTTATTTTCCGATGTAGACGATGTTTATAGTCATCAAGTTCGTATCGTGTTGGCTGAAAAAGGCGTCAATGTCGAAATTCTTGCCATTAAACAAGATGAGCCCACAGATGATTTATTAGTCTTAAACCCCTACGGCACAGTACCTACTTTAATCGACAGAGAATTAGTGCTGTACGAAGCACGAATTATCATGGAGTATTTAGATGAACGTTTTCCTCATCCTCCATTATTACCGGTTTACCCAGTAGCTCGTGCTGAAACACGTAAAATGATGCATCGCATTGAGCAAGATTGGTATTATTTAATGAACTGTATTTTACAGGATGAAAACACGGAAGAAGCACGTGCTAATTTGCTTGAGAGTTTAATAAGCCTTGATCCTGTGTTTGCTGATAAACCTTATTTCTTAAGTGATGAGTTTTCTTTATTGGATTGCGCTCTTGCTCCTTTATTATGGCGCTTACCCAAATTAGGTTTAGAAATTGCTCCAGAATTTAAAGGATTAACTGCTTACATGCAGCGTTTATTTAAACGTGAATCGTTCCAAACTAGTTTGACAGATGCAGAGCGACAATTAAGAGCGGCATAATTATGGCAATGACATCCAATAAACCTTATCTGATCCGATCTTTTTATGATTGGATCGTTGATAATGAACTGACACCTTATATTTTGGTGGACGCGAGTTATCCCGGTACCCAAGTGCCCACTGAGCATGTGCGACAGGGGCGCATCGTATTAAATATTTCTCCTGCAGCCACTCGTGGTTTACTGTTAGAAAATGATCGTATCGTTTTTACTGCACGTTTCTCAGGAGAGTCGCAACAAATATTTTTAGCGCCAAATGCAGTATTAGAAATTTATGCAAAGGAAAATGGCCGAGGGATCGCTTTTGCAATCGAAGAGGATGTTCCTCCGCCTACATCTAGCGGACCAGGACCTGATACACTAAGTAAAAATAATAAACCTGCTTTAAAATTAGTAAAATAGTTTTTAAGGATATGGAATTTTTTCTTAGATAAATTGTATTCAATTGGAGCAGCCTAATGACCAAGCTCGAAAATGCCCTTTATCGTGGTGAACAAATTCGTTTCTGCGAACAACAAGCGGTTAATCTCTATCATATAGATTCCATTGACTTGATGAATCAAGCAGGAACGGAAGCCTTTTTTTTCCTAATGCGTATGTATCCCGATGTCAAACATGTCGCTGTATTTTGCGGTGCTGGCAATAATGCGGGAGATGGATATGTCCTAGCGAGATTAGCCCATGAACATGGGTTATCTGTGACTGTTTATCAGTGCAAAGCACTAGAAGATCTTCCTTCCGCAGCAAGACAATCAGCACTTCTAGCACTTTCAGCCGGCGTAGAATGTCAATCAGCAGATGAGCCCATAGACAGCGAAGTTGAATTAATAGTCGATGCACTTTTAGGACTAGGTTTAAAAGGACCAGTGCAAGGCATCATTGCAAATGCTATTCAACAAATTAATGCCAGTGGATTACCTGTTCTAGCTTTAGATGTGCCTTCAGGTTTAAATGCTGATACTGGACAAGTAGAAAATGTTTGCGTCAAAGCAGACAAGACTCTAACTTACATCGCACGAAAAACAGGGCTCTATACTTTAGATGGATCTGATTATTGCGGTGATGTGCACTGTCGCTACTTACAATTAGATGCCACCATGAGCAAAATAGCTCCTTATGCTACGCTTTTAGATGCCCAAGACTTACCTCTACCCATTGCGCCGAGAAAAAAGAATTCTCATAAAGGGGATTACGGACATGTTTTAGTGATTGGTGGAGGAGAAGGGATGCCCGGAGCTGTTGGTCTTACTGCAAAAGCGGCTTTACGTGCTGGGGCTGGAAAGGTCACTATTGCAACTTGGCCAGAGCATGTGGCAAGTATGATTCCACTTTTGCCAGAAGCTATGATCTCTGCAGTGAAGACGGCGAAGGACCTGGCTCCTTTATTGGAAAAAGCCACTGTTTGCGTGATTGGTCCAGGATTAGGCGAAAATGATTGGGCAAAAACTTTATTTTTAACCGCTATATCTTCGCAGCTTCCCATGGTGATTGATGCATCTGCCTTGCGTCTTTTAGCAGAGCACCCGCAAGTGGATGACGAATGGATATTGACTCCACATCCTGGAGAAGCGGGTCATTTATTATCATGTTCAACCGATGCAGTACAAGCAGATCGCTATAAAGCCGTTGCCGATATTCAACAACAATACGGTGGTGTAGTGGTATTAAAAGGAAATGGCACTTTAATTCAAACCAGTGAAAGAAAAACTTTTGTTTGTCCCTTAGGAAATCCTGGTATGGCAACAGCAGGAATGGGTGACGTGTTAAGTGGAATTATTGCCGGTTTATGCGCGCAAAATTTCTCTCTAGCAGATGCTTGTAAAGTAGGAGTTTGGGCCCATGCGCTTGCCGGCGATCTAACGGCCGCAAGTCAAGGCGCTATAGGTATACTAGCGAGTGACTTAATTGAAAAATTACCCAATATTTTAAATAACCGTTAATCATGACTAGGTTGTATGATAAAATAATAAACATCGAGTTATTGGATGAAGCCGCAAGTGAGCAGTTTGCCATACGCTTAGCGCAATGTTTAGTCGCACCTCTCGTTCTTGCATTTAGTGGAGCAATAGGCGCAGGTAAAACGACCATTATTCGGGCCATGTTAAAAAATAAAGGAATAAAATCGGCTATCAAAAGCCCTACTTTTTCCTTAGTAGAAAGTTATCAATGTGCAGACGTACAACTTCACCATTTTGATCTCTATCGATTGAATAATGCCGCAGAATTGGATTATTTAGGTTTTCGAGATTATTTTACTGAACAAAGTATCTGCTGTATTGAGTGGGCGGAGCACGCGGGTAGAGCCTTGCCAAATGTGGATATTCGTTTTAAGTTAAGTATTAAAGGGGCTGGGCGTGAAATGCAAATCGAAGCATTAAGCGCTGCTGGCGAAAAAATGATAGCTTGCCTGGCAGGTGAACAATGAAAATGCGAGCATGGTGCTTGTGTCTGGTGATGTGTTTCAGTGTAATTGCTGCTGCCAATGCCTCTCAATTAAAAACAGTCAAATTAACTCAAGAAAAAGATAGAACTTCTATCTTCTTTACCATCCAAGGGCCTTTTACTCACAAATTATTTACTTTAAATAATCCTTATCGGGTAGTCATTGATTTATCTAGTACAGATTTAAAAGTGAATTTAAATCAATCAGCACTGACCAATGCGCTGATAAAAAAAGTTCGTAGTGGTAAACCTAATGCAAATACTCTGCGCGTAGTATTTGAATTGAATCGCCCTGTGCTCGTACGTACTTTACCATGGCAATCGCAAGGGCTTAAGTTAGATTTAATGGGTGGTAACAACACAGCAGTTGCACCACAACCTCATTTGCCACCGATCAAAGTGCAAAATAAGGTACAAAATAAAATTCAATATCCAGTACAAGTTGCTAATAAAAAAGCCGCCACGCCTTC
>SCSO01000024.1 GCA_004297865.1 Legionella sp. | reverse complement strand
CAAGCTCAACGGGTGTGTTTTGTGGGATTTATTCCTGTATTACGACTTCGTCTAATACAGGCTACGTTGAATTCTCTACCAGCTAGAGCAAGAAAAGCTTCACAATGAAGGTTTTGTCCACCGGGGTCTGACTATATTCTTTCTTAAACCGTCCAGTTTCAATTTCTGCAAGCTTTTCTGCTAAGGGAGGAATGGGGATTACTTGATGCGCAAAAAAATAGAGCCAAAGACCATGCGGTTGATTGATTAATTGCTCATAAGTGACCAAAGGAATAGTTTTTCCAGTATGAAGCATGTAATAGTATAAAAAATCAAAAGGAACCTGGCCTATGCTCATTAAGGGGTAATCTTTTGGAACTTTTTGTAAACCTGCAATTAATTGATTTTCCACATCATTATATTGTTTTAATCGGGTATCGGTATACAGTAGATTTATGGTTAATGCCGCAAATAAAGAGTAAAAAATGACTGGCATATAGACGCGTTTGGCTGAATCTAGCCTTAACCCCCAATACGAACCTAATCCTATCAAAAGAGTTCCAACAAGAAACATGCCCGCATTAAATAAAGGCTGTGGCGGGATAATGATTTGTATATTTGAATAAGCCCAAAGGAAATTTAAAACGCCGCAGAGTGGTATAACTAAAACTCCGATTTTAGCCAAAAAAGGGCCTAAACGAATCCAGGTTAAGGCTCCAGAATGCAAATTGGCTATGGGCGCAACCGCGGTATTCAATACTATGGCTGCTAAAATGGCAAAACAAGGATACATAGGCAAGTAATAACGGGTCGCGGCGCCAGGGGGAAACCATACGGAAAAGAAGGTAATTGCAATGGCGCTAAGACAGAAAATCACAATGGGTCTGGCGGTATCCGGAATACATTTTTGCCAAAATTCACGATTAAGATAAGCAAAGATTAAAATAGACCAAGGCAGCATGACGGCTAAAAGCTCTAGAGGAAAATTTAGCCAATGTTGCAAATAATTCTTTAGCGCAAAATGTTGAAAACGTAAACCGACATCCCCTGCATGCATCAACCATCCCGTCTGGGCGCCTACATGATGGACAAAGCCCCATTGCCAAAAGCCCACTAAGCTACAAAAGACTAAAAGACCAAAAAGATGGGCTAGAGTGAAAAGCTCACGAATTTGGCGATTTATGAGCAAATAAAGGCCAATAATGGCGGCAAAATAAAGCGGAGCTTGGTTAATCCCCTTGGCTAGGTTGGCGCCAGCAAGAAAAAGATAAGCAATCCCCCATTTTAAGCTTTTGGGCCACTGTTTTAATTCCCCACGATGCCACAGTAAAAAGGAGCCTGAAAGCAAAAAAGTAAACATAAGCTCAGTTTCGGCCGTTCTTCCTAATTGAATAACTTGCGGCATTGTAAGAAAACATAGAGAGGCAAGTAAGGCGGTGAGCATGGACAGATTAGCAAGACAGTAATAATAAATTAATAAAGCCGTTAACAGGGTGCAAATGGCTGAAGGCAAACGGCCTGTTAGATGGTCAAAACTTCCGCGTAATTCGCCAGTGAGGGCAATAACCCAGTTTTGCAAAGGAGGTCTCGATAAAAAAACCTGATTTTGTATGGTAGGTACAAACCAATTGTTGGATTGGAGCATTTCAAACGAGCTCACCACTCGCCGAGGCTCTTCTCCGCGGTAGGGTAGGCTATCTAACCGCGGGAAAAAGATAAGAAAACCCAGGCTCAGGATAAGGCCGATAGTCGCAAAATTCTTCCAAAATTGGGGCATAAACAGGTTAACCTTATCAAACGAATGAAAAACTGCAAAATGTAAGGGAGTTTGAAGAATAAAGCCCTTATTTGTCAATACGGTTTATCCTGGTGATTTAAGGATTTTTGTCTATAATTATAGTGAGTTGGCTATAAGATAAGCAGTATAAAGTCATATTATCAGTAAGTTGCTGATCAAATGATGATTTTTTACTGATTAAGGAGAGCTATGAATTCGGAGCTGAATACAGGAGTCAAGCCTACGGTTTTAATTGCGGATGACGATTCCTCAACTCGTACTTTACTTAGAGTAACCATTTCTCAATGGGATTACCCTGTTCTAGAGGCTCGCGACGGGGAAGAGGCCTGGGATATCTTAAATGGTGAAGATAGCCCACAAATTGTGACTGTGGATTGGATGATGCCCAAAATTGATGGCTTGAGCTTGTGTCGTAGGGCTAAAAATTTAAAAAAACCTCCTTATATGATTCTATTAACAAATTTATCAGGCTCCACAAATATTGTGAGTGCCTTGGATGCTGGAGCTGATGATTTCTTGAGTAAACCGTTTAATTATGCAGAACTGCGTAGTCGTTTATATGTTGGTCAACGTATTCTTAACATTACAAACGCATTAGAGCTGGCACTTAAAGACCGCAAACCCAGTGCAACGAGCGAAAATAGTCTGGAATTATCAAATCTCATCGAAAAAATGAATGAAATTAGTGTGCAAATTGATGATCAATGGGGCGTGTTTCAGCCCTATTTGAGTGAAATACAAGGGCTACAGCTCGAAAAGGACGATGCGATGCAGCAGGTAGCAAAGAATATTCATGTTCGTCAACAACAATTGGCACAAGAAATCAAACATCTCAGTGCGTTATTAATTGAGGATAGAGAACAAATAAATAGAAATTAAGCTGGGGATTATAGGATAAAAGATGGCAAACCAACCACCAGAACTAGAAAAAAAGGATTTGTTGCAGATTCTTAGATCAGCGCCCGATCTTTATCTGATTTTGACCCCTCAATTTGATATTGTGGATGCTAGTGACGCCTACCTTAAAGCGACCATGATCACGCGTGAAAATGCCATTGGACGTAATATTTTTGATGTTTTCCCGGATAATCCTCAAGATACTGGTGCAACAGGTTCAACTAATTTACTCAATTCATTAGAAAGCGTATTAAAAAATAAAACCCCCGATGCGATGGCTGTACAGAAATACGATGTACGTCGAGATCCCTCTGTCGATGACAGTTATGAGGTCAGATATTGGAGTCCAGTAAATACCCCTGTTTTGAATGGCAATAATGAAGTGGTTTATATCATTCATCGCGCTGAAGATGTGACCGATTTCATTCATCTTAAAGAGCTAGGCAATAAACAACAAGAATTGAATGACATACTGAAGTCTCGTGCTGGGCAGATGGAAAATGAGATCTATCTACGAGCCCAGGAAATTCAAGCAACGAATAAACAATTACGCGTAGCTAAAGAACAAGCAGAAGATGCTAACCAAGCGAAGAGTGTTTTTTTAGCGACTATGAGTCATGAAATTCGCACTCCACTTAATGGCGTCATCGGTATGACCAGTTTACTGGAAGATACAGTGTTATCGGATGAGCAATTTGAATTCGTTAAGGCGATTCGTTTATCCGGGGAAGCGTTACTGTCTTTAATCAATGATATTCTAGATTTTTCAAAAATTGAGGCAGGACAATTTGAAATTGATTCCGTAGATTTTAATTTCCGCCAAGTCATCGAAGATGCGCTAGAGATTGTAGCATATAAAGCGCACGTAAAAAATTTGGCTATAGGTGCCTTAATTGAGCCGGATTTACCGGTTTGGGTTAATAGTGACGCTTCGAGAATAAGTCAAATATTAATTAATCTTTTAAGCAATGCCATTAAATTTACCGAGAATGGTCAGGTGGAATTGAAAGTGACGAGAGCCATTGATAACGGTAGCAATGGCAAGCCCACAGAAGAGGGTGATTTAAAATTATTATTCGAAGTCCAAGACACCGGTATTGGGATTTCTTCTGAAGTAATGGGGCGTTTATTTAAATCTTTTTCCCAGGGCGATGCTTCCGTTTCCCGCAAATACGGTGGTAGTGGCTTGGGCTTAGTGATTTCACAACGATTAACGGAATTTCTTGGCGGGCAAATTGGGGTAAGTAGTACTCCAGGTCATGGCAGTCGTTTTTGGTTTACCATTAAGGTAAAAGAAATTGTCAATCCATTGCATTCGGAGCTCTTTCTTCCTAATTTGCAAAACATGCGTGTATTAGCAGTCGATGACGATGAGCTAAATCTTGATATTTTAGTATCGATGACTAAATCTTGGGGGATGCGTTGCGATGTGGCTAATGATGGCGAGGAAGCCTTGTTTAAGGTAGCTGAAGCCGCTTCATCAAATGATCCTTACCTGATGTTTTTTATCGATTATAATATGCCTAAAATCAATGGCTTACAGCTAGCCGAACGTATTGCGCAAAATCCAGATTATACAAATACCCCTATTTTAATATTAACGGCGTTAGGGTTACCGGTTATTCGCGATAAATTAGACGATTTAGACCAATTTAACTTTATCACTAAACCTATTCGCCAATCCAAATTATACGATACGATCATTGCGGTACTAAAAAGAGAGACGGATCAAGATTCACCTGAAGATTTTAATGAAAAAAATGAAGTCAAAATCATCACCAAAAAGCAAGCAAAAATATTATTGGTGGAGGACAATGCCATTAATCAACAAGTAGCCATTCATATTCTAGAGCGCTTAGGTTATACCAATGTGGATGTAGCTAATAATGGTTTAGAAGCGATTCGCGATTACGCAGGGAAAGGGTATGATCTGATTTTTATGGACTGTCAAATGCCAGAAATGGATGGTTACACCACCACTGAAAAAATCCGCCAATTGGAAATCGAAGACCAGCAAAAACATGTTCCCATCGTGGCGATGACGGCGCATGCTTTAAAAGGTGACCGAGAATATTGTTTAAAAATGGGCATGGATGACTATATTTCTAAACCCATTAGTATGCGAGATATTGAACGAGTGCTTAATCGCTGGTTGGGTAGTAAAATTATTCATGAAAAATTAGGTAAAGAAGATAAGAGCTTTGTTTTGGACATGGGAAGAATGGAGCAGATTTTTGGGCATGATGAACAGAAGAAAATGCAGTTTTTGGGTTCTTTTATAGAAGATACCGAAAACACATTAAAAGAAGTTGCGGAGGCGCTTGCACATGCAGATGAAAAAGCCGCGAGAGAAGAATGTCATAAATTAAAAGGGTCTTGCGGAAATGTAGGTGCTAATCGTCTA
>SCSO01000259.1 GCA_004297865.1 Legionella sp. | reverse complement strand
CTAAAGACTCTCTTTATTTTCGGCTCCTTTTTATTAATCGATTTTGCCTTCTTAGGTGCCAACTCACATAAATTTATCGTCGGTGGATGGGTGCCGGTTACCATTGCGTTCGTGGTCGCGGTGATTATGTACACTTGGCGTTATGGTCTTGAGTATTTACGTAACAATTTCTATATGAACAAAGAAGACATTTCTAAGATACTAAAACAATTACAATATAGAAGCTTAAATCAACTTTCCGGTGTGACCGCGATTTTTATTACTGATGTCTATGATAAAAGTGGGGGAAGCTTCTTGCATTTTCTTAAATTGAGTCGTTCTGTGCCAGAAAATGTGCTCATTGTCGATTACATTGTAGATAGTATTCCTTATGTACATTACAGCCAACGCTATGAGATTGCTTGTCTTGATGAAAGAGTCTGCAAATTAACCTTACATTATGGTTTTATGGAAACGATTTCTATACCACGGGCTTTAGAAAAGGCGAGTAATAAAGATCTTTTACCGTTTAAGTTGAATATTGATCATGCCACTTACATGGTGGAAATTCCCAATATCATGGCATCGAAATTAAAACGATCTTTTGTTTTCTTTTGGCAGGAAAAATTATTTGCTTTTTTAATGCGAAATTATTCAGCTAACTTAAATATTGAATTCTATAAATTACCTTATAACCGAACAATTGCAATTGGTACTTATTGTATTTTGTAGGTTGGGTCATGACCCAACATAATCATTTTATCTTTACTCAAGTTTTTTCGTTGGGTCTCGACCCAACCTACAAAAAAGGATACCGCCTTTTTAGCCCGACATCTATGAAGCTTATCCACCCACTCCTTTAGAAACACCAGGTTTATCTAATATATCCTGGACCATTTCTTGAGTAGCCTCTGACATTTTTTCTAACTCAGTTTGCTTAAACCCTTCGACCTTAAATTTACTATCACAAAGTACGGTAAAACAGACAGGCTTATCGTTTTGAAACCCTACCAGATCATATTGAACGAAGCGCTCAGCACGTTTATTGGATTGAGGATCTTCAGGGAGACGTAGATCAGTAATCCACATAGACGTTTGCATCATAGTGCGCAAAGCATCGTATTTGGGTTCCTTATTATTTTTATTGGACATTAGGAAATAATTTAAAGCTTGATTTGCAAATACTTGAGCCCCTTTTAAAGGAGACTCATCGTCATGAACGCGAATAGCCATAATCCATTTCTCAAATAGTTTTTCTATTTAATAAGTATAGACAATGTGATTGGGCTCGATCGGTTTCTATGAGTTTAAAGCATTCAACTCATTGATTTTATGGAATTTATTTTTATTAAAATTTAGGGATAATCTTATCAAGCCACTTAGGAAGGTACCAATTCCAACTTTTCAATAAAATCATGGTGGCGGGCACTAACAATGAGCGGATTAAAAAGGCATCGATGAATATAGCCACAGCAATCCCTAAACCAAAAGCTTTAACTACCAACACTTCCGCAAATAGGAAGGAGCCGCAGGTAAAAATAACGATTAAAGCGGCGCTGGTAATAATTTTACTGCTCTTTTCCAATCCAAAGATAATACTCTTCTTATTATCATGCGTGGATTCATACGTTTCTTTAATTCGACTTAAAAGAAACACTTCGTAATCCATAGAGAAACCGAATAAAGCACAGAAAATAATGACTAACAAACTCACGTCCAACATGCCCTGAGGCTCAAAGTTTAAAAGAGTGGCAAAATACCCCTCTTGGAAGACAAGATACAAAGCACCATAACAGGCACTAAGACTTAAGATATTCATCAAAATTGCCTTAAAGGGTAAAAACAAGGAGCGTAGTAACACTAATAAGATTAGATAGGTAAAAACTAGAATCCATATCAATGCAAATGGTAATAAATAAGAAACTGTCTCTAACAATTCCTCATTAGTCATGGGTTTACCTGTAAATTGTAAGGTAAATCCTGATTTTTTAGTCCCACGTAATTCTTTAATGAGTTGAGTCATGCCCTCAGTATTGATCGGAGGCTTACTGATGATAGTCACAGTGGTAAAGTATTTGCGTGTAGTGGTTTCCAAGTAGTCTTTGACTTGTTGATTCATTAACTTTTTAGGCATTTTATACAATTGATAATACTGTTGCTTAGTGAGTTTTTTATCGGTCGTCACTATGCTGTTCACCTGATCGATGAGCTTGTTCTTTTGTAATTTATGGGTTAAGTCATACAGCTTACCGATATTGCGTTGCGATAAGATTGGTCCACTATTACTTTTTACTAACATGACTATAGGTCTTAATTCATTCTCTTTAAACTCTTTAGTGTAAACATTATAAACATAACGATAGGGTGAATCTTTAG
>SCSO01000258.1 GCA_004297865.1 Legionella sp. | reverse complement strand
TTACACTTATTTCGTGCAACAGTTAACCTATGTCTTGGTGGTTATTTATGGGGTGTACATGATCCATGATAACCTACTGACCACTGGGGGACTGGTAGCCTGCGCGATGTTAGCCAGCCGTGCGATTGCACCCATGGGACAAATTGCTGGTCTTTTGACTCGTTATCATCAAGCGGTCTCCGCTTTGAAATCTTTGGAAATGGTAATGGAGTTACCTGTTGAGAGTCCTCCCCACAAAGCACATTTGCATCAACAAAAATTATTAGGAAATATTGAGTTTCGTAATGTTGATTTCGTTTATCCCCAACAACTCTTACCGGCCTTGCATAAGGTGTCGTTTAAAATTAACCAAGGGGATAAGGTAGCGATTATTGGTCGTATTGGTTCAGGTAAAAGTACTATTGCCAAAATCATTCTTAATCTATATCAACCATCTGCGGGTACTGTATTAATTGATGGGAAAGAATATAGTCAAATTGATACTAACGTGTTGCGTCGACAAATTGGTTATGTACCACAAGATATCGCCTTG
The DNA here is from genome assembly GCA_004297865.1 of Legionella sp. Taxonomy (GTDB): domain Bacteria; phylum Pseudomonadota; class Gammaproteobacteria; order Legionellales; family Legionellaceae; genus Legionella. The sequence goes on along the minus strand of SCSO01000258.1, from coordinate 2,904 downwards.
TTTTATGGCTCAGTAAAAGACAATATTTCTTTTGGTGCGCCGCATGTGGATAATCAAACCATTTTACAAGCAGCGGAACTGTCTGGTTTGGATAAATTTATCTCTCGTCATCCTCAGGGCTATGATTTACAAGTAGGCGAACGCGGTTATAATTTATCCGGTGGGCAACGTCAATCCATTGCTATCTCACGTGCTTTATTATTGGATCCACCTATTATTCTAATGGACGAACCCACTAACTCAATGGATGACGCAACCGAAAATGTCTTAAAAGCGAATTTAACACCCTATTTAAAAAGTAAAACTTTTGTTTTAGTAACTCATAAAATCTCGTTATTGTCTTTGGTGGATAAGTTAATTGTGATGGATAATGGTTTCGTGGTAGCTGCTGGACCAAAAGACAAAGTCTTACAAGCTTTGGCTGAAGGACAAGTAAAACCAGCAAGTGTTCCTAAAGCATAAGGATTAATTATGTCTAAAGATGATCCATTTTTAGAAGATACCAGTGTCAAGACACTGAGAAATCCGAGAAAATCAACGCATTTGATTTTATGGATCACTGTGGCTTTTATTATCATCGGAGTGGTCTGGGCAAACTTTACTATGATTGATGAAGTGACGCGAGGTGAAGGAAAAGTGATTCCTTCTAGCCAAGTGCAAGTGATCCAGAATTTGGAAGGTGGGATCATTGAAAAAATTTATGTGAAAGAAGGTGAGATCGTTCAGAAAGGCCAAAAATTAGTGAAAATGGATGCGACTCGTTTTCAGACTTCTTATGATGAAGACCGTTTAAAATCCCTAGCTTTAAAAATAAAAATGGAAAGACTCATTGCAGAAATGAAAGGCGTGGATTTTGTTCCTTCACCGGAGTTAATGAAGTATATTCCTGATGTAGTGGATAGCGAAATTGCTCTTTTTAAATCTCGTAAAGAACAATTACTTCAATTACAAATCAATTTAGATTTAGCGACTAAAGAATTAAACCTCACAGCTCCTCTAGTTAGCAAAGGTGCTGTATCGCAAGTAGAGGTCATTCGCTTGAACCGCGACGTGAGTCAGTTAAAAGGTCAAATGGATGACTTTAAAAGTAAAGCACTCACAGAATTGAATGAAACGATTTCTTTATACAACAGCAGTAAACAATCTGCTTTAGCAAACGAAGATAAATTAAACCGTACTGTGATTCTTTCGCCAGTGAAAGGTATCGTGAAACAAATCAAAATCACCACTATTGGTGGAGTCAGTCAACCTGGCGCAGATATTATGGAGATCGTGCCTTTGGAAGATACCTTGTTGATTGAATCTAAAGTGCAACCTAAAGATATCGGTTTTATACATATAGGCCAACCTGCAATTATTAAAATTGCAGCGTATGACTTTTCTATTTATGGTGGTTTAAAGGGTAAGGTAGAAAGTATTAGTGCGGACACGTTGACTGATGAAAAAGGCGTTAGTTATTTCTTGATTCGTGTGCGTACACAGAAAAACTATTTACGTAATAAAGATAATGCCTTGTATATTATTCCTGGGATGACTGCCACGATGGAGATTCTTACTGGGAAGAAATCGGTGTTGCATTATTTGTTGAAGCCTTTGATGAAGGCGAGAGAGAATGCGTTGACGGAACGATAGAACTCCGCCGTCAACTCATCGTCCACTACTCTCTTATAATTGTAGGTTGGGTCGTGACCCAACATAAAAATCTTATCCACAGCAAAAATGGTTATGTTGGGTCACGACCCAACCTACATATATTTATATCGTAGTTTAATATCGATAATGATCCGGCTTAAACGGACCCTTCTTATCTACCCCAATATACTTCGCCTGCTCTTCACTCAATTGCGTTAACTTCACACCTATACGTTCTAAATGTAAACGTGCAACTTTTTCGTCTAATAATTTGGGAAGCACATACACTTGTTTTTGATAAGCTTGTCCATTAGTAAACAACTCAATCTGTGCTAACACCTGATTGGTGAACGACGCCGACATTACAAAACTTGGATGTCCCGTCGCACAGCCTAAATTCACTAAGCGACCTTCTGCCAAAACAATAATACGTTTACCATCGGGGAAAATCACATGATCCACTTGGGGTTTGATGTTTTCCCAAGGATATTGACGCAAACTTTGAATATCGATTTCGGAATCGAAGTGACCGATGTTGCATAAAATAGCTTGGTTACGCATACGCTTCATATGATCCAAAGTCACCACATGAAAATTACCCGTAGCTGTCACCAAAATATCCACGTCTTCAGCTACATCATCCAGAGTAACTACCCGATAACCTTCCATCGCCGCTTGTAAAGCACAAATAGGATCAATTTCAGCAATTAAAACGCAAGCACCCTGACCACGTAAAGCCTGAGCACAACCCTTGCCCACATCGCCATAACCTAAAATCAATGCCACTTTACCTGCAATCATGACATCAGTAGCGCGTTTAATTCCATCTAATAACGATTCTCTACAACCATACAAATTATCAAATTTAGATTTGGTCACTGCATCGTTAACATTAATCGCAGGGATCTGTAACTCACCCTTTTTCGCCATATCATATAAACGAGCTACACCCGTAGTCGTTTCTTCGGAAACCCCTTTGATGTCTTTTAAAAGTTCAGGGTATTTTTCATGAATAATCTGGGTTAAATCACCGCCATCATCTAATAATAAATTGGGTTTCCAATTCTGCGGTCCACTGAGAGTTTGTTCAACACACCACCAATATTCATCTTCTGTTTCACCCTTCCAAGCAAAGACAGGTACACCCGTTTCTGCAATGGCAGCAGCGGCATGATCTTGAGTGGAAAAAATATTGCAGGAAGACCAACGCACTTCTGCGCCTAAAGCGACTAATGTCTCAATTAATACAGCAGTTTGAATCGTCATATGCAA
>SCSO01000257.1 GCA_004297865.1 Legionella sp. | reverse complement strand
GCTCTTCCGATCTAAGAAGGTGAAGTGTTTGAAATCCCCTTCAATAATAATGAGAAAGGTATACTCTTTTCAATTCACCAAAAAATGCTTGAAATAGCTATTGAGTATTGCATTAATAAACTCGCAGAGCCTAAAAAAACGGAATTATTAAACAGAATAACTAATCCCAAAACGCCAGAAGATCAGCAATTGATCGCTGACCTTTTGGATCTCATTCCCTTGGAGTGGATGTTCCCTGGTGATGTGGCTCTTAGACTTGCCTACATCGACAGTATCCAATTAGGAAACAAAACCTATGATTTGGCAGCCTTAAGAAATACGGCTTTAAATGAGGACAGCAAAACAGTTTTAGCAGCAATTAAAGCATTTCCTGATCTCCAAAAATTTCCTTTTATCATTACAGGGTTGCTGCAAATAGCCTTAAGAAGAAATCAAAAAGAAGTCATAGCCGAATTATATAAATTTGATATCAAACCTCAAGAAACAACGGATGTGGTTTACAATCCTATAGAAATTTATCAGATTGAATCTTTAGCACAACTCATGTTAGAAGATTTTAACAATGAGCGGGTATTTGTAAGCAATAACGGAGATAGCATTGTCATTGAAGCCGTCATCAATAGAAACACCAATCAAGGCGGTGCGCATCATGCAGAAATGGCTATATTGCAACATGCATTACATCTAGGTCATTATGAAGGAAAAGATGCATTAGAATGTACTGATGTGCCCGATAATTTAACGTTACCCATTGGACCTAATACCCCTTTTGCTTCTTTAGCTACAGTTATGAACGCTTTACTGACTTATGAAATCACCACCTTAGTCACCTCAGTACAAAACTTAACCTATTACGAAAATCAACAAGGTCAATTGCATCCTGAAACCGGAAAAGGGGCTACTAATGGCAAAGTGGCTTTACGAGCCAATCGTCTATTTTTAGATGGCAAGCCTTATACCCTTGAAGTGACTGCAGAGAATGAAAATAAAAGAGTGTTAATCAAAGTCAGCGAAACAAAGGCAGTATCAGAAGTGGTTTTAGCATTACAAAAGAGTTTGGGTTTATCCACTGAAGACATGCAAGTGAGTCCTGATAATAATCAAATTGAAATCAAGCGCGCACCTAGCGAATTGATTGCCCGTTTACGTCAACAGGCTACTTGTTATGAAGGGATTAATGTACTAACAGAAGACGGCAGACTCTTATTGGCAAATCGTCATAATCGTGGGTTAGCTTCTGCCGGAGGTCATCATAGCGATAAATATTGCAAAAAAAGTATAGGACACGGTTTAGAATCGGAATTTGGCTTGCGTTTTAACGAGCCTGCTAGGATTCAAAAAGAAGTTGATGTTGTAGAGTTCAAATCCACTGCGAGAGTAGGGATATACCTTGTACACGCAGCAAGCTTGACTGCAACACCAGAAACAAAAGCATACGCCCAATCCCGAGGCATGGATATAGAATTCAAAGCAGATCCTGAAGAGTTTAACGAAGGAAGTGAAGTTGCGCTCACTTTAGTGGAAATGCGGGGTCGCTCATTTTATGAAGTAATGCCTTTGGCGGAGCTCTGCGAATATCAACTCAAATTATTTAAAGATTTCATTCAAGAAAATTATCCAGAACTAAAAAATATTGAATATAAAATCGAAACGGGAGTCGATACAGTGAACCAAAATAAAATCCCCAACGCTACCTTTGGCCGCATTTCACTTTCAGTAAATGGAGATTTACCCCAAAACCTGGAACATATTTTTTCAGCTCATCAAGTAGATTTGGAGCCGAAATATGTCATGGATGTGAGCCCTATGGTCTTAATCCAGGAAATTAAAGCAGATCAAACCGCCAAGCTCACAATGTAAAAATCAATGGTCAGACTCGATTGATTTAAGTTGGGTCGCGACCCCACATAGGAATTTTCCTCCCGGCATGATTGACATTTGTTAGAATCAAAGTAAGGTTAAAAAAAGTAATCACTTCAATAGGGATAACAAGCTAATGCTTCTAGGGCGTTTATTTGCGGGTATTGCCGTGTTTTTCTGGGGAGCAGCCTATGTCTGGGGTAAAATTGCTATGATGTGGTTAACTCCTCTCGAGACCTCGACAGCGCGGTTTGGTTTTGGTGCTTTGGTGCTTGTGAGCATCATTTTCTTTATAGATAAACCCAAGAAAAGCGACTTTGATGGTCATTATTGGCATTATTTTTTACTTGGTTTCATTGGTATATCCTGTTTTCAAAGCTCCTTATTTTTTGCTTTAAGTGTCACTTCAGCCATTAATGTCGCGGTGATTATGGCTTTATCCCCGGTATTTACCGCTATCGCA
>SCSO01000256.1 GCA_004297865.1 Legionella sp. | reverse complement strand
ATCCGTTTAATGCGGAAGCATAAACCACGGGGAAATCCAATTGAGTGTCATTAGCACCTAAATTATCGAATAAATCGAATACTTGGTCCATTACCCAATGCGGTCTGGCGCCAGGACGGTCAATTTTATTGATGACGACTATAGGATTTAAACCTTGGGCAAAGGCTTTTTGGGTCACAAAGCGAGTTTGTGGCATGGGTCCATCTACCGCATCGACTAGAAGTAGAACACTATCGACCATGGATAGAATACGTTCAACCTCACCGCCAAAGTCCGCGTGACCAGGGGTATCCACAATATTAATTTGATGGCTTTTCCAGTACACACAAGTGTTTTTAGCTAAAATGGTAATTCCGCGCTCTTTTTCGAGAGCATTGGAATCCATAATCCGCTCTACTTTAGGGCCTCGTTCATTCAGGGTGCCGGTTTGCTGTAACAGCTTATCGACTAGGGTGGTTTTGCCATGGTCTACGTGAGCGATAATGGCAATATTGCGGATCTGTTGAATCATAAATAACCTTTAGTTGGAATTTGCTAGATGTAAAGCTAAAGCAGAGCATCTGTTCATAGATTCAACATTATACATGGATTACGGCAAAATCCTAAGCCTTAGGCATAAAATTCATTATTAATCCAATAATTGGTATTTATTTCTATCAAAAACAATAAATTGGTATAAGCTTTGCTAAACTTAAATTAAGAGTTATGCGGGAGGTCTCTATGAAGCAATTAATTCTTCATCCCACAGATATCAGTCAATGGCATGCCTTAGTGAATGAAGCCCAAGCCTCAACTCGACTTGTCTTGCCTGAAAATACCGAAAGTTATCTGGTTTTCTTACTCATGCGCTTTACTCAAGGACCACAACTCATTGAGTCTATTATTGCTCTTGATTTCCTAGAATCCGTGGATAAACCTCGACACCTGCAAAAAGAGCGGTTTCGCGATATAGGGGATAAAAGTTTATTGTTTTGTGGTTTGTTTCCTGGAATTGCGGAACGTCGGAACGTCAAATTAAGTTATTTTTCTGACATGGGAAAAGCCGCTTATTTGACGGTCGGAGAATTACAAGACAATGAAATGGCCGCTTTGTATTTTCAACTCAGTGAACAATTCATTACTTTACAGCAAATATTACAAGCTATGCGCGGTGAATTTATACAACTCAAAGCATCGGATACCGGTATTTTATCTTCCACAAATATTCATCTGCAATAAGGTTTATTTGTGAAAGAGCATAGCGACATCAATGGAATCAAAACTATATTCTTTATTGCAAAAATCGCAATGTATAGTGATTTGATTCCGTTCTTTAAGAAGTTCATTGGCTTCTTCTTCGCCCAAAACGCCAATGACTTGCTGCATTTTTTCCTTACTACATCGACATTTGAAATGCGTAAGACGACTTTCAAAAATTCGAATTTCTGTTTCGTTATATAAGCGATAGAGTAAAGTCGCATTATCAATACTTAAGAGTTCAGCTTCAGTGACGGTTTGTCCAAGTTGCACGGCATACTCCCAAAATTGTTCTTTTTGTAAACTATCTTGGCCGGGCATTAATTGCAGCAACATGCCTGCAGCTTGATGATCATTGACTGCCAACCAAACTCGTGTAGGTATTTGTTCGGATTGTGCAAAATAGGTCATGAGATTTTCACTCATAGAGGTGGCTTGAATAGGCACAAAACTTTGATAGGCTTGAGTTTGATTGTGTTGATTAATGGTTAATACCATTTGCCCTTGCAAAAAAGCAGTAGCGTAATCAATGATTTCTAAATGTTCTTTAAATTGAGCGAACGCGCGAATGTTTAGTTCATGATCACATTGTACTAAAAGCAAAGGAAGACGTTCATCGCCTTGGAATTGTAAATTTAAAGACCCTTCGAATTTAATACTACTGGCTAAAAGTAAACAAGAAACTATCGCTTCTCCCAAAAGATTTTTTACCATGGGAGGGTATGCACGTTGATTCATGATGGTTTGAAAGGTCTTTTCGACATGAACAATTTCACCGCGAATATTGGCATGTTCAAATATAAATCTTTGTAAGGTATCTGCTTCTTTCATGAGCTAACTTTGGTAATTAAATTTCCGCAATTATACCATAAAATGAGCAGATTATTTAGTGTGAAAACACTTTAAAAATTTATTATTTTTCATAAAGTTATGTAAAAATTCACTCGATCATTAAAAATTCTTTT
>SCSO01000023.1 GCA_004297865.1 Legionella sp. | reverse complement strand
CAAAATGCGGCAGAACGAGTACTCAGCAAGATAGTTAAAGGCTAAATTGGGTGACTCCGACTCCAAGCATATTTTTTAACTACTAGACAGTGGTTTTTCCTCGTGTCATATTGGAGGAGAACTCAGCTAGCAAAGGAAGGCATATTATGTCGATATTGGGTAGCAAAAGAGATCTATGGAAATCAATGCCAGAAGGAATTGTAGCGCTTTTTTTCATACAGGTAGTCGCCACTTTAAGTTTTAGCGTCCTTTATTCAACTCTAGTCTTATACATGGAAGGTAAGTTAGGGATTGAAGTGAGTCAAGCCAATAGTATTATGGGTGTATTTATCGCATTTAACTTTGCTTTACACCTTTTAGGCGGTTTCTGGGGTGGTCGTCTCTTATCCAATCGAGCCTTATTTTGCATCGGAATGCTCGCACAAGTTGTTGGCTGTATTTTATTGTCTGTTAGTGAGACAGAATTTTTATATTATGGCTTAGCTGCTTTCTTAACCGGATCTGGTCTAAACGTCACCTGTCTTAATTGCATGTTAACCCAACGCTTTGGCCCCGATGACACACGCCGAGAAACCGCGTTTTTGTGGAATTATGCCGGCATGAATATTGGTTTCTTTGTGGGATTCAGTCTAAGCGGCTTGTTTCAAATTTCGCAAAATTATCAACGGTTGTTTTTGTTAAGTAGCCTAGGTAACTTAATTGCCTTAATTATTTGTTTGTATTGCTGGCAGCAATTGGCGGACAAAGACACCATTTTTTCTCGTAAAGATAAGGCTAGTCAACGCAAGGCCAGTTTTATTGGTGTAGCTTATGTTTGTTTGATGCCTTTTGCGTTAAGCCAAATTCTTCATTATGCGGATTGGGCTAATAAACTAGTTCTTGCTACAGGTCTGGCGATGTTATTTTACATTCTATACGTTGCCAATAAACAAGACAGTAGGGAAGCACGAGATAAAATTAGAGCTTATGCTGTTTTAATCGTGGTAAGTACGGTCTTCTGGATGCTCTATCAAATTGGCCCTATGGGGTTAACCGTATTTATTGATCATAATGTGCAACGAGAATATTCGAGTCTGATAATCCCCCCACAATGGTTCCAGAATATTAATACCATCTGCATCGTAATTGGTGGGCCATTATTAGGAATAATAATGAATAGAATGCGTCAAAAGGGTACTCAAGTGAATATCCCCACGCAATTCGCCCTAGCGTTATTATTCATTGGTGTGGCCTTCGCTATTCTACCTATTGGTATCGCATGGGCAAGTGCGGAAGGAATGGTTAATCCTTCTTGGATACTTATAAGTTACATTTTGCAGAGTATTGGAGAGTTATTAATTTCTCCCATTGGTTATGCAATGATTGGTTATTTAGCACCAGCCCCTTTACAAGGTATTATGATGGGGATGTGGATGTTGAATACTGGGGTAGGGGCTACCTTATCCAGCTATAGTTCAAATTGGATGATTATGGGCAAAGACAGTATGTCACCTTTAGTAACTAATGCGGGTTATAGCCATGTATTTTTAATGTTAGGTTTATTTGCAATTGCAGCTTCGATTCTCTTGTTTATGTTAGTTCCTAAATTGCGTGCCTTAATGCAAGAGAAAAAATCCTTCGCTATTGCAGAAAATGATGTTTTAGTATCTGAACGAGTGGCTGTGTTTGAGTAATTATTTTGTACCTATTAAAACGGCAGAGTTACAGTGGTTAGATGACCTGCCGTTATCTCTACAGTTTAATGATGTTTATTATCCCAAAGAAGGCGGACTTGAACAAAGTCTGTATGTCTTTATCGAAGGTAATGATTTAATTTCCCGTTGGCAGGCTCTTCCTAATAATGAGCAATGTCATTTTTACATTGGAGAGACTGGTTTTGGGACGGGATTAAATTGGCTTCTCACGCTGCATTTATGGGAAATACATGCTCCCAAAACAGCACATTTGCATTTTATTTCTTGTGATAAACATCCTTTGCAACGCGCAGACTTAGCGCAAAGCCTCACTCGATGGCCACAATTAAAAAAATATGCTGATTTGTTAATAGAGGCATATCCCATATTAACACCTGGTTACCATCAACTCTCTTTTCTCGATGGTAGAG
>SCSO01000255.1 GCA_004297865.1 Legionella sp. | reverse complement strand
TTTATATCATCATCGGGATTTTTCCTTGGAATCTGATTGGTTGTGTGTGGTTAAAAAATTATTGGAAAAAAATTCCGGATTATTATCGTGATGAAGATGGTTGGATGAGTTACTTACTCTGTTGGTTTTTTCTGCCCTTAATCTTCTTTACTTTTTCTAGCAATATTATCTATCCCTATGTGTTTCCGGTATTACCTGCTTATGCCTTAATTATTGCTGAGGGTTGGCAACGTTCTATGCGGGTATTGCAGGCTAAACAATGGATTCTTAATGGTGCGTTGATGACGGGGATGGTTTTTTTATTTACCACGGTGGTTTTTCTCTATTTGCCACAGTACATAGGGAAGACACAAAAACCCATTATAAAAGCTTGGATAAAACAGCACCCATCACCTGATTCGAAATTAGTGTATTGGGATTATGGAGGAAATTATTCGGCACGATTTTATGCAGCAGGTCGAGTGGTTGCTACCGGGCGCTTTGGTGAGCTTTGTGAGTTATTGGCAGGGAATAATAATTACCTGGTGATTAATTCAGAAAATACGCAGGAATTGCCTGAGGAATTTTTTAAAAAAGGGACTTTAATTCATAGTGCAACTTTTAATGGTAATGAGTCTTTGTTGTTAAGGTTTCCGGCTCAGCCTTGTGGATAGATGTTCTCCTTAGAATGTAGGTTGGATCATGACCCAACAATAATTTTCCTCTATATCACAAGATCATTGTTGGGTCGCGACCCAACCTACAACTATATAAGGTCACGAGCCAAAAAATAAATTTTTTAAGAGCAGTAGTTTATTATTTTCAGTCATAGTAGAGTAGATCATTATCCTCAATACGCAAGCAAAAATGGCTAAAGTTTACTTCTACTATGCAGCAATGAATGCGGGAAAAAGCACAGTATTATTACAGTCCAGCCACAACTACCGTGAGCGCGGAATGGATACCCTATTATTCACCGCTTCCATCGATACCCGATACCAACAAGGGATTATTCACTCACGTATTGGCTTATCCGAGCGGGCCTATGCGTTTACCGTAAGAGACAATTTATTTTCCATCACCGAAGATTTACAAGCTCAAGGCAATCACTATGCTTGCGTGCTCATCGATGAGGCGCAATTTTTAACCCGGGATCAAGTCTATCAATTAACCGAAATTGCTGACCGCTTGAGCATCCCCGTTTTAGCTTATGGCTTACGTACAGACTTTAAAGGGGATCTCTTCCCCGGCAGTCAATTTCTATTGGCTTGGGCAGACGAACTCATTGAATTAAAAACGATTTGTCATTGTGGACGCAAAGCGACTAGAAATATGCGCATAGATGCCCAAGGCAGGGCAGTGGCCGAAGGTGAGCAGGTGCTCATTGGGGGGAATGAATCCTATGTATCCACTTGCCGCCTGCATTTTAAGCTTGGTGAGTCACATGGAAATGTTGTAGGGAATAAATTGTTCAATAAAGATACCATTCTTGTTTAAGTTTTGGTATAATTTGCCGCACCTTTAAGCCTGGTTAAGGAGTCATAGTGTCACATTCAGTCGCAGTAGATACGCGGGTTTTTGTACCTCGTGGTGACTTAATGGCATGGATTGTATGCCTTTCTGCGGGATTGTTCTTCTTTTATGAGTTCTTTCAACTCAATATCTTTGATGTGATAAACCAGCCTTTACGGGACGACTTCCATATTGATGCAACACAATTAAGTTGGATGTCCAGCACTTATCTTTGGGCCGATATTCTGTTTCTCCTGCCCGCCGGTATCATTTTAGACCGTTTTTCGACTCGCCGCGTGATCCTTATCGCCTTATGCGTTTGTGTAATCGGCACTGTGGGTTTTGCCCTGACCAGTTCTTTTGCCTTAGCTTCCTTTTTCCATTTCCTCTCGGGAATTGGTAACGCCTTTTGCTTCTTATCCTGTGTGGTTCTCGTTTCTCATTGGTTTCCCCCGCGTCGCCAAGCTTTGGTGATTGGATCTTTAGTCACTATGGCATTTATTGGTGGAATGATGGCGCATACCCCTTTTGCCTATTTATATGATTTATTTGGATGGCGACGTGCTTTACTCATTGATGGAGCCGTAGGTGCCGCTATTTTGTTATGGATTTACTTCGTGGTTCAAGACAAACCGCAAGATTCACCAGCGCGAATCACTACTAGTCAAGGACAGGTACTCTCTAGTTTTCTCCAAGCCCTCGCTAATCCACAAAATTGGCTTGCAGGCTTATTCACTTCTTTATTGAATTTACCCATTATGGTTTTATGTGCATTGTGGGGAGCGACTTATTTGCAAGTGGTGCATCATTTATCTGACTTCGCTGCGAGTAATGTAGTGAGCTTGATTTTTATGGGTAGCGTCATCGGTTGCCCTTTAGTGGGATGGTTATCTGATTCTCAAGGCCGTCGCAAGCCGCTAATGATTATCGGAGCAATTGCTACTTTAATAACCGTAATACCTTTATTTATGAACATCTCACTGTCCCAAACTACGTTAAGTGTGATTTTCTTTGCTTTAGGTTTCTTTACAAGTACCCAAGTAATTTCCTATCCTTTGGTCGCTGAAAGCAATCAAGCAGAAAATACCGGTGCGGCTACAGGTATTGCTTCTGTCCTTATCATGGGCGGAGGTGGTATTGGTCAAGTGTTATTTGGTTGGTTAATGGCTCATCATGCGGGTGCAGCAATTAGCGAGTACACAGTGGCGGACTTCCAATTTGCAATGTGGATGTTCCCCATAGCTGCTTTTGCTGCCTTGCTTGCTGTTTTAATGACCCGTGAAACATACTGCAAACGATAATAATATTGAGGAGTGATTATGCAGGTAGTGGACGAGTTTCGAGGATGTGAAGAGATGAAGTCTTCGCTTTTACCTTGGATTGTTTGTTTTGCCGCAACCTTATTTTTCTTCTTTGAATTCATCCAAGGGAATATGTTTGCTTCTATTGCAGCAAACATTATGCAAGATTACGAAATACAGGCGGATAAGATGGCTTATCTTTCCAGTATTTATTATTTAGCCAATGTATTATTTCTTTTTGTTGCAGGATTCGTTTTAGACCGTTTCTCTATCAAAAATACTATCTTAGTAGCAATGACCTTATGTGTGTTAAGCACTTTTCTTTTAGCGTATTCTCATTCTTTTTATGTGGCGCTACTTTGTCGATTCGTTACCGGGATTGGTAGTGCTTTCTGTTTCCTAGGACCTGTCCGCTTAGCGTCGCATTGGTTTCCTCCTAAACGTATGGCTTTTGTTACCGGTGCTATTGTCACCATGGCAATGACCGGAGGTATGTTAGCGCAATATCCGTTGACTAAATTAGTCACTATAGTGGGTTGGCGACAAGCGGTACTTGATGTGGGAATTTTAGGTTTTGCAATGTTAGTCGTCATGCTGTTTTGGATTAAAGAAAGACCGTCTGTACCAGTTAAAAAAACCGGTAAGCCCATTGCTGTTTTATCTGCTGCGAAACAAGCCTATTTAAATCCCCAATATTTACGCGCTGCTTTTTATACCAGCTTAATGAATATGGCCATTGCCGTTTTCGGGGCAATGATGGGTACCTTATATTTGGAGCAACGATTAAGTATTAGCGCGGAACAAGCTTCTATGGTGAATGGCATGCTCTTTTTAGGCGCGATTATCGGCTCACCTTTAGTAGGTTGGATCTCTGATAAGATGGGTTTACGTATTTTACCAATGAAGATAGGTGTTGTTGCTTCTTTATTGACTATACTTGCAGTGCTTTATCTCCCAGTCTCTTTAAATACTATGGCTGTGCTTTTCTTCCTCTTAGGTTTATTCACCTCTGCACAAGTGATTAGTTATGCCTTAGTTGCTGAAAGTAGTTCTCCAGTAATGACGGCGACCGCGGTGAGCGTCATTTCCATTTTAACGCAAGGCGGTTGTCTGGTTTACCAAAATCTCTTTAGTAATTTGCTAATAAGACATGGGGGCATGCATTATCTGAATGGTGTTCCGGTGTATTTCTTAGATGCCTATCAGTATGCTGCCAGCATTCTTCCTATTGGTTTATTGATTGCTTTTCTCGTTCTTTTTGGTTTGAAAGAGACTCATTGCCGACAGGTTGAACTCTAAATATGACTGGACGCGTTTGTATTCTTTTGATGGATTCCTTTGGAATTGGTGCTAGCCTCGATGCGGTAAATTACGGCGATGAGGGTGCCAATACTTTTATGCACATTCATGAACTTTGTGATCAAGGCCAAGCAGATAAAGAAGGTTTACGTAAGGGACCTTTGCGTTTGCCCAACTTGACTCGCTTAGGCCTTTATCATGCAGCCATTGCCAGTTGTGGTGAAAAATTCGTAGATTTAGCCGCTCTCCCTGTGCCTGAAGGTTTATATGGGTATGCTGTAGAGCAAAGTTTAGGTAAAGATACTCCGAGTGGTCATTGGGAATTAGCTGGAGTTCCAGTAACTTTCGCTTGGGGATATTATCCCGACACACCCAATTGTTTCCCTAAAAATTTAATTGACGATTTAATTCAACAAGCAAAATTGCCCGGAGTATTAGGTGAAAAACACGCTTCAGGTACTGTCATTTTGGATGAGTTAGGTGAAGAGCATATGCGCACTGGTAAACCTATTGTGTACACCTCGGCCGATAGTGTCTTTCAAATCGCAGCGCATGAAGAAAGTTTTGGTTTAGAACGTTTGTATGACATTTGTGAAATTGCCCGCAAATTAGTAGACGATCAACAAATCGGCCGGGTGATTGCTCGTCCTTTTATTGGTAAACCTGGCAGTTTTAAACGTACTGGAAATCGCAAAGATTATGCGACTTTACCTCCAGAAAAAACGCTTTTGGATTATTTACAAGCGGCAGGTCGTGAAGTGATTGCCATTGGCAAGATAGCGGATATTTATGCGCATCAAGGTGTGACGCAAACGATCAAAGCGGATGGGAATATGGCTTTGTTTGATGCCACTCTCAAGGCAATTAAGACTGCTCCTGTGGGGAGTATCGTGTTTACTAATTTTGTGGACTTTGATTCATCTTATGGACATCGCCGTGATGTGGCGGGTTATGCCAATGCTTTAGAAGTTTTTGATGCACGTCTTCCTGAATTAATAAAGCTTTTGCACAAAGATGATATCGTGGTGATTGCCGCGGACCATGGCTGTGATCCTACTTTTCCAGGCTCCGACCATACTCGTGAACATATTCCGGTGTTGGTGTTTGGACCTTCTTTAACCGGTCGTTTTATTGGCAGACGTGATACGTTTGCGGATGTTGGTCAAAGTCTTGCCGAACACTTGGAGATAGCGCCGTTGTCGCATGGCGTTTCCTTTTTATAACCTATATTCTCTCTTCTCCCCGAATGGGGCGTTGTTGAATAAATAGGTTTGTCATTCCCGCGAAGGCGGGAATCTATCCATAAATAAAGCACAGTGCTTAACATGTGGATGGATCCCCGCCTTCGCGGGGATGACATGTAATCAAAATTGATAAAAAAGCAATTCCCTATTTATTCAACAACGCCCCGAATGGGGAGAAGGGAATTCAAGATTTTTTCCCTTTCCCCATTGATTTTTCCTTTATCATCCCCATTTACTAAACTTTCATACCTTTGTAGAGGATAAATTTTGGAACAATTCCGTGGAACCACAATTCTTTCAGTGAGACGAGGGAATCAAGTTGTTATTGGTGGTGATGGCCAAGTGACTTTGGGTAATACTGTAATGAAAGGGAATGCTCGTAAAGTCAGACGTCTATATAAAGACAAAGTCATTGCCGGTTTTGCTGGAGGTACAGCAGATGCTTTTACACTCTTCGAACGTTTTGAAAGTAAACTGGAAATGCATCAAGGGCATTTGGTTCGCGCCGCAGTGGAGCTTGCGAAAGATTGGCGTACCGATAGAATACTTCGCCGATTAGAAGCAGTACTTGCGGTAGCCGATGCCAAAGCCTCTCTTATTATCACTGGAAATGGTGACGTCATAGAACCAGAAGAAAGCTTAATTGCAATTGGCTCAGGTGGACCTTTTGCGCAAGCCGCAGCTAAGGCCTTAATGGACAAGATCGGAAGAGC
>SCSO01000526.1 GCA_004297865.1 Legionella sp. | reverse complement strand
CTAATTTCATGGAATGCGCGCTTGCCATTCATGGTTCCGTTACTCCTAGAGTATGGAAAAAAGTATTGGCAGCATGTTTGTATGCGTGTTTTATTTCTTTATTAAGTATTTTTATTCCCTCGTTGACTCTTCCGATAAGTCCCTTTGAGTATGCAGGGGTCATTATGGGGTTGATTTTAGTTTTTCGGGTTAATGCGGGATACGATCGGTGGTGGGAAGCAAGAAAACTATGGGGCAATGTGGTTAATTGCAGTAGAAACTTAGCAATTATTATATCTAGTTACATAGAGCCTTCAAATAAAGAGGAAATAGATAAAACTCTGGGCCTAATTGCGGCAATGCCTTATCTTATGAAAAATAATCTTAGGGAAAACACTTCTGTCGACGAAGTCAAACATCTTTTATGTGATGATACATACGCTCAATTGCAGCAGTGTCAACACAAACCTAATTTTATTTCGTCAAAATTGGCTTCAATGTTGTCGCTGATGCAAAAAAGTGGCAAATTAAATCAGTTCTCCTTTTTAAAAGCAGAAGAGCTTCGTGAAGCAATTGTGGATTGTCAAGGTGCGTGCGAACGGATATTAAAAACGCCCATGCCTTTTGTTATGGCAATCAAATCACGTCGATTCATCCTTTTATTTTTGATTATACTTCCTATAGCTTTAGTTAATTACTCTGCATATATTAACCCGATTATCGTGACTTTGGTCGCGTATGCTCTTTTTTCCTTAGACCAAATAGGAGTGGAACTACAGAACCCATTTTCAATTGAAAATTTAAGTCATTTACCTCTGAATGATATTTGTAGCACTATTGAGAAAAACGTAATAGAAATTCAAAAAAAATCCTAGATAAATAAATTATTGGATTGGAGCATTTATGAAAACGATTAGTAAAAAAGATCAACATAATATTACCCCTGACCAAGCACTTGATTTGCTGCGAAAGGGAAATCAACGGTTTATTCAAAACTTGCGATTTAATCGAAATCTACTACAACAAGTAAATGAAACAGCCGATGGGCAGTACCCTTTCGCTACAATTTTAAGTTGTATTGATTCACGAACACCAGCAGAATTAATATTTGACCAAGGTCTTGGGGATATTTTTAGTATAAGAA
>SCSO01000254.1 GCA_004297865.1 Legionella sp. | reverse complement strand
AATTACCCTGTCCCGGAAATAAAAAATAAAATATTCCATCGGTCTTCTTTCCCACATACTTTTCCCGTACATTAGATACTATCGTCACTCTGTGTCCAGCTTCCTTAGCTTTAAGCGCCAACTTATACGCTATCCCGGGCTGGGCAGTCGTCTCTGCCAAATGATGGTTAGAATATGCAAAACAAATTTTCATGTCAATTTGAAGTAAAAAATTTACTAATTATTTTAGCTATTCTCTTCGCCGCCTTTCCGTCACCATAAGGATTTATCTTACTCACCATCGAGTGGTAATAAATATCGTCCTTGAGAAGTTTACTTGCTTCCCGTTCTATCACCGCCGGATTATCCCCAACGAGTTTAGCAATGCCCATTTCTACACCTTCCGGTCGTTCAGTCACTGTTCGTAATACCAATACCGGTTTACCGAAACTCGGTGCTTCCTCCTGTAACCCACCTGAGTCAGTTAAAACAAATTGACACCGTTCCAATAAAAATAACATCTCGCCATATGGCAGTGGAGGTAAAAGTAAAATATTATCTATATTATTTAATATTTTTTCCACCGTTACTTGCACCTGGGGATTGAGGTGTACTGGAAATACAATCTGCGTTGTCTTATGTTTCGTGATTATCTGCCTTATCGTTCTACAAATATTCTCAAGAGGAATTCCGTGGTTTTCCCGGCGGTGTACTGTCACCAGAATAAATCTGTCTTTCAGCTTGTTTAGAAACACAGAATTTAAGCTTTTCAATTTTGGTCTTAACTCAATAAGTGCATCAACAATCGTATTTCCGGTGACAAATATCGCTTCTTGATTAATCCCCTCAAATAAGAGATTCTTTCTAGCTAACTCAGTCGGTGCAAAATGGATATCAGCTACCTGTCCAATTATCTTTCTATTTATCTCTTCCGGGTAAGGAAAATATTTTGCATGCGTCCGTAGCCCGGCTTCTACATGCGCCACCTTCATCTGCGCCTGAAATGCCACCTGCGCGACACAACAGGCGCTTGTTGTATCCCCCTGCACGACTACCAAATCAGGTTTTTCCTTTTCTAAAACATTAGGCAATCTGGCAAATATCTTTTCTGAAATTTCACTTAAACTTTGACCGGCAGTCATTACTCCCAAATTATAATCAGGAATAATCGCAAACATTTTTAATAATGGTTCCAGCATTTCTACGTGCTGCGCTGTCGAACAGCTCACTACTTTAATTTTCTTGTTCTGATTCAACTCTTTGATCACCGGTGCTAATTTGATAATTTCCGGTCTGGTGCCGAAACAAACCATTACTTTTTTCATTTTTTTAAAATATAAATCAACTCTTGTTCGGCAATTTCTCGCCAATCTAGTTTCTTTACAAAAGCGAGTGATCTGCGTATTTGTTCTACGGAATTATGCGGTGAGCGAAGTAATTCTAATACCTGATGGGCAAACCCTTTCGTATCGCCAGTCTTCGCCCAATTTACTTGATCACCCCACACCTGTACCAATTCATTTAATTTATACGCCACTACTGGCACACCACTCGCCATCGCTTCGCCGATCACTATTGCCCAATTTTCTTCATAACTGGGTAAAACAAATACCTTACTTTCAGCCAAATATGTAAATTTCTCCTTAAAGCTATGTATATAACCTGTGAATTTGACGTTATGCGTCAATCCAGCATCTTCTACTGCCAACTTTAAAGATTTCTCATCATCTCCTTCA
>SCSO01000022.1 GCA_004297865.1 Legionella sp. | reverse complement strand
GAAAAATACTACATTGCATGGAATGATCAACAACAGATTATTGGTGTTTTTAACATCAGTGGCATTATGCGAGGCGCTTTTAAAAGTGCCTATTTAGGGTATTTCGCTTCAGTGGAGTACGCAGGCAAAGGATTAATGAGTCAGGCTCTTAAACTTGTTCTTAAAGAGATATTCACCACGCTTGATCTTCATAGAATTGAAGCCAACATTCAACCTACAAATACGGCATCGATTCAACTGATCACTAAGAACGGTTTTTTCAAAGAGGGATTTTCACCCCGTTATTTGAAAATCAATGGCATCTGGCAAGATCATTTTCGTTTTGCATTAACCTTTGAAGATTGGTTAGCCAATCAGTAGGATCAATCGAGTCTGACTCGAATGGCACTAAGTTAAGAGATTTTCCCTTCTACCCGTGAGGGGAGAAGGTGGCGCGATGAGGGGCGATTTAATCAACCCTCATCCGCCCTCCGGGCACCTTCTCCCTTCCAGGGAGAAGGGAGAAATCTCTTAACTTAGTGCATTCGAGTCTGACTTTGAGGTATCCCCACGAGTTTCTAATGATGTCATTCCCGCTCGAAAAGCATTCCAATGGGGCAATCTACTATCAGGCGGGAATCTATTACGATTCTTCAAAGTGTCGCGAAGGATTCAATAATTACCCATGTAATCACGTTTACCCACATCAACCCCTTTGTGACGTAAAATGTCATACGCTGTTGTTACATGAAAGAAAAATTGCGGTAAACCATAATGCAATAAGTAGTTTTCGCCAGTGAATTTTCGTTCTTTGTGCGTACCGGGACGGGTAATAATTTCGCGTTCTTCGCTACCAACTATCTTGGTAGGGTCAATGGACGAGATAAACGCAATGGTTTTAGCCAGACGCGAATGTAATTCCTCAAAGCTGCTTTCATTGTCTTCGTAGGCAGGTACTTCAATTCCTGCTAAACGTGCACAGACTCCCTTAGCAAAATCGGCGGCGATTTGAATTTGCCGCGTGAAATTATACATGTCCGGATGCAAGCTAGCATCTAATAAAGCACGCGGATCCATTTTTGTTTCGGCAGTATGATTAACCGCTTTGGTTAAAATAGCGTCCAAACTTTCAAGCAATTGCTTAAACACCGGAACAGAAGCCTTATACATGGTGACGCTCATTTTTTCTCCATAAAATTTCTCAAAGATCAGCGGGTGATTTAAACATATTATTCTTGAAACAATCAATGGGGGCAGGCTCGATTGATTTTCATTGACAGGCTTGTTTTAAAAAAATACAATTTTGATTTTTTAAAACTAAGGAAGTTTTGTGCGAACTATAAAAAACTTAACCTCATTTGAGGTTAATTATGATCTGAATGCAGATAACCGACTAACTTTACCCAATACTGTAATTCTTCAATTTAGAGATCACGAAAGTGCGGATGAGTTTTATCAGATATTTACTCTTCCCACCGGTGAAAGAAATCCAAATTCAAATCATATTGTGGTGCAACGTTCTCCATCACTTAACAGTAAACCTCAAATAAGAATGTATTTGGGCTTTGGCCAGACTAATAGTGGGATGCGTATTAATAGTATTCTAGATTATATCTGCGCAACCTATGCGCTTCCTAATACCATTACCGTATCCTGTAAGAATCCACATAAAGAACTGGATTGGATTGATATCCCGCTATCAAGCAATAATATTGACTGGCTCCAGCTTGATGAGAACGCATTTATTGAGAGAGTTGCCCTTAGAGATAGTGA
Source organism: Legionella sp. (assembly GCA_004297865.1). Classification (GTDB taxonomy): domain Bacteria; phylum Pseudomonadota; class Gammaproteobacteria; order Legionellales; family Legionellaceae; genus Legionella. The sequence continues at coordinate 3,991 of SCSO01000022.1, read as the reverse complement.
GTTACAAACTAATCTGTCTGCATTAATTGCCAGTCCTGTTTTAGTGCAAACATTTCAAATCGAAAGCAAAGCCACGCATCTAGAATTGACCTGTAAAAGTGAATTGGATTTAATGCGACTGAAAAATATTCTAAATGAGAAAGGAGTTGATAAAAGAATTGATCATCTGTTTCATTTTAAAAAAATACCTGGTGTTGCTGGTGCAGAACACCCCGGCAAATGCCTAGTTAAAATTAAAGCCGATTTAAATTTCCATGAATTGTTGAGTAGTTTAGAGTGGATTACTAGACCGCCAGTTGCCAATTTAACCACCAATTTTGACGATGATGATTGCTCTTACTATTTTCCCTAAAATAAATTAGAGCGCAAGGATAAGTTCCTAGGTTGGGCCGCGACCCAACCTTAAATCAATGGGGCAGACTCGATTGATTTTCCATGTCCCGTAGCTTGTATCTAACAGGGAGATAAGTGCAATTAGTGTTCAATATATTGACATATTAATGCAAATATTATACAGTACGTCTCAACTTATTACTCTAATGAGCATTAAATTCTCAATAAATGTTCATCCTATATAAAATAGTGGTCTGTTTTAGGAGAATCAAATGCCTGGACCTAAGAAACTTAATCCCCTTGAAGCATATAAAAGAGCCGTGGGTGCAAATAAAACCAATCAGTATTTACTAGATACAATAGAGCAACAGGCCAAAAGTCAGATAAGACTCTATATTATCCCTTATCAGAAACACAAAAATGGGTATAGTCTTTTTGATGAAGTTAATTCCTCTGAGGATTTATCTATAAAAGTTCGTCCATTTTTACAAGAGTTATTTAAAGGCTCTGAGTATGAAGTTGGGAGAGTTATTACTCCTAATGGAAAACATCACTGTATCATCGTTACAAAAAATGAAAATCAGCCCATTATGTTCGCGGATTTAATTCAAATAATGGATATGATAGATAAGGATTGCAATCAAATTACCGTATCGGAGCCGCTACAAACTTATCAATTTTCTTTAGAAGTCAATCGGAATGTAATACAAACTATAGAACAACTAATTACCAACGACTCAATAAGCGAAGAGAAACGACTTAGTATTGCTCGCGCATTTAATAATATTGATTATAAAGAAAGTGCTTTCGCATTAAGAGATGCTTTAAAGGACTCAAACAGTGAGCTTTATAAAGCATTAAATACGCATCGTAATACTATTGGACTTACTTTTTTCGGTCCCAGAAATTACTTTATTAGTAATCAAACTCGATCTTTACAATTAGTACTGAATGCTATTGATAAAGATTTGCAAGTTTATGATGAAAATTTACGATTCAATTTTAAGAATGTATATTAAAATCCCAACAAGGAGCCAGAATCAATCGAGTTTGACCCCATTGATTTTTTACAGTGATAAACTGTATACAATTAGAAATAAAACTTGCACCACGGTCACGGTTAATCCATTTTGTATCATGGCTTTGAGATTTTTGCTTCCAGCAAAACCCATTGCAGCAAACATATTTGCGCCTGGATAGGCGTAATTTGTAACCCGGGTTGCGAAGATCATGCACAAAGCGAAAGACAGCATGGGTAATTGCATCTGAACCACACTGGGGTAAAAAAGATGATGCAACATTTTAATAGTTGCTTCAGAAGCACCTGGCATCCCGAAGGCTCCGGTAAAACCAATTAATATGGCTAAGAGATGTTTCCCACCTAAATTAATTAAAGGGGTTAAGAGTTCTGTTAATGCAGTAAATCCTCCCGCCTGATGAATCAAAGCCATAAAAGGATCGAATAAAAGAAACAAAAAGAAGAGATGCATGCTTTTCCGCATTCCCTCAATTAACAATTTAAAAATCTCATTTAGACCTAATTTACTCGCCAATCCCGTACTGAATGAGAGAAATAGCATAACAAAAATTACATAAGGAGTTTTTGCTTGTGCAAATAAACCATAGATGACACAGGCCATAAAAGACAGCAAAAAGAGTAATGTCGTGCGCTTTTGTTGTTGATTGGGAACAAAGGGCTCAGAAGTATCTTCGTCTGCGCAAGTTTCATGCGCATATTGTCGTTGTAATCGGTTAGCCATAATCCAAGTAGTGATTAAAGTAACCAGAGCTATGGGCAGAGAGGCATAAAGAAGGACATCAAGATAATTTAATCCCGTCACTCCCAACAAAGCCACAACTGGAGGGGCAAAAGGTCCAAGAATTAAAGCTTCCTCAGCCGAAGCCTGCATTAATACAGCTAAACTGGGACGTGATAGTCCAACAGAACCAGCAATTGGACGAAGACTAGGAGTTAAAATCGCAAGTCCGCCTGCCAAAGTGCCCAGCAAGCCTACAATGATAAACGAAGAAAGCACAATCCCCATTTTAGCGCGCCGCTGAGTATTAATCCCAATTCCATAAACGATTTGGTGCACTAAGGTATGGCTTACTTGAGTACGAGTTAAGATTTCTCCTAATCCATGACCTAGCATGATAATAAACCCAATCAAGGCCATGAATGATCCTAAAGCACCCGCTAAAGAATTTCCTATAGCAATGGGACTGCTCAGATTCCATAAATAACCCAGTCCCACACAGAGTGCGGTCGCTATTAAAGGTTCAACATTGCGAAATAACATCACCACATAAAGAACGATAATGGATAAACTGGCTAGCTGAATGTAAAAAGACATTAATGAATCACTCCAATCTGATTTAATCCTTGGCTAATCCCTTCGATTCCCAAACCAGGTTTTTCTGACAAAATGATTTTATTGCCAAGCCGTTGTGCTCCACCCAGAATATAATTCTCACGAATCAAATAAATGGGATCAAGATCTGCATAGAAGATATCCGGCTTGCTGACAGCAAAACTGGCAATTGCAGCCACACCAATAGGTGACTCCAACATACACCCAACCATTATTTTCATTTGTGCTGTTTGAGCAATACTATAAATAGCTTGCGCATTCATTATGCCCCCTGATTTCATGAGCTTAATATTAACGCCATCACAAGCTTTCATTTTTGCAATCTTCAAAGTATCTTCCGGGGAAAAACAGGCTTCATCAGCAATGATGGCGCAGTCAACCTGATCACTAATAGCCTTTAAGTGCTGTAGATCTTGGGCCTTAACGGGTTGCTCGACCAAAGGGATATGCAAATGCTGTTGTTGAAATGCTGCAATGACTTTTAAAGAATCTTCATAAGACCATCCCTGATTAGCATCTACCAGTAAAGTGATCGAATTGCCTACAGCCTGGCGAATAGCCTGGACGCGCTGGATGTCATCCATTGGATTAGACCCTAATTTTATTTTTATAGTTTGGTGCCCATGTTTGACTAGATCAACAGCATCCTGCACCATTGCCTCAGTCGCTTTAAGGCTTATAGTAATGCAGGAGCTAATGCTGTTCGTATGACCACCCAGCAATTGATAAAGGGGTAAACCGCGAGATTGAGCAAATAAATCATGCAATGCCATGTCAATGGCCGCTTTCGCCGAAGTATTACCTGGCAGGCCATCGTTATTCATTTGCAGCAATAAATTCAATTCAGAAATGTTTCGGCCAATTAATTGTGGGCCCAGAATAGTTTTAATAGCAGTGACAATGGACTCAGTATTGTCGCCAGTAATCGCTGGGGTCGATGCTGCTGAACCATAACCCAGCTTGCCACAATCTGTTTTAATGATAACGACCACATCGTCCACACAATCGGTACGCCTTACGGCGGTGATGAATGGGCGAATTAATGGGATAGTTAATTGCGCAATCTGAATCTGCGTAATATTCATCTAAGCACCTATCCAGAAAACCCTTACACAAATATAAAGCACCGTCATACCGAAAATTGGAATGATCACAAATCCTAAAAATAAAATGATTTGGATCCTATTTTCGGCTGAGGAACGATACAGTTTTTTGAACTTCTTAATTAGCGACATTCATCCTTCTCCATAACCTATGCTAACTGGAGACTAATCAAAAAAGTGTAT
>SCSO01000253.1 GCA_004297865.1 Legionella sp. | reverse complement strand
GCTCTTCCGATCTTATAACCCAGCACTTTATCCAACTCTTCACAAACCCAACAACTGTATCCTGCCTTAAAACAATCCTTAAAAATATCTTCTTCCCAAGGGAATTGATAATTTTTTCTTTCTATCGCCAGCACTTCAGGTAAATCGGAAACGGTCATTCTTCTAAGGCGCATCAAATCTTTCCTTGATACGGAATCAGGAAACACTTTGGCATAAAACTCTTTGTCCGCATCATAAACCAGGAAATTTTTTATTTGGTCCAATAATCCACGCATATACTCTTCACTCTTTTTTTATTGTTTGCATTGCTACCAACTTAAGGCGGGGAACAGCCGAGTTAACAAGGGTAACGTCATCTCGGCAGGGATTGCCGAGATCCAGGACACAGGGATGTGTTTGTGGGTTGCCATCCATGGCTTCTGGATTCCGGCAATCCCTGCCGGAATGACGGCTTAACTTAATGCTGTGAGCCGGAAGTGTCCCGTCTTAAGTTGGTAACCGTTTTCATTGCTAACAGCAAGTCTTGCCAGGCTTTGCGCTTCTCCAGCAAAGACCGCAGCAAATAGGCAGGATGGTAGACGACAACCAGGGGCGTGTTATTCAAGGTATGGACTTTACCCCTCAGCCTGGCTAACGGCAGGTCGGTATCCAGCAAAGTCTGGGCAGCAATGCGCCCTACCGCGAGAATAATTTTGGGTTGAATTATCGCAAGTTGTCGTTGTAGATAGTCATGGCAGCTTTCTACTTCATCGGCATGCGGGTCACGGTTACGCGGCGGCCTGCATTTTATAATATTGGTAATAAAGACCTCTTCCCGCGTCAACCCCATAGCACGTATCATTTCCGTCAATAACTGGCCTGCATTGCCGACAAACGGCTTGCCTTGCTCGTCTTCATGTTGTCCAGGCGCCTCGCCTATCAGCAGCCAGTCGGCGTTTTTATTACCTGTGCCGAATACAGTTTGGGTTCGCGTTTCGCACAGCGTACATTTTGTACAGCCGGCAACTTCGGTTTGTAATGCTTCCCAGCCCCCGGTCGCCGGTTCATTATTACCCAGAGCGGCAGCCGGTAACGGTCGCCTGGCGTGTACCGGCGATCTGGACATCCAGACGTCAATACCCATAGCTTCCAGGTATTTCAAACGCAATGTGTTATTCATGTTGTCCTGATTAATGTTATGAAACCAGCTTGGAATGAAAAACAACCAACATCGCAGCCCGTCCTTGCCCATCACAATATGCCATAAAAACACCTTCATTAAAACTTTTGCAACAGCCCCCAACTCACATCCCTCTGAAACAAAAAAACCCGCCAAGTCAAGTAACTCGCGGGTTTGTCGGATGTTCTCAGCGTGCTGGATACACGGTTATCGGCAGCGTGTTATTGGTTTATCGCTACGTGTTAGCGGTATGTAACTCTCTTACCGCTATATTAAGTTAATTTGGTGGAGGCGGCGGGAATTGAACCCGAACCCCTGCAATCACTTGAAATCAGGATGCTATTAGTTGAAATTAGCTAATTGTATCACACCAATGTATCGCACCAATAAGCCTATTTTCCATGCCCTAATCAGTAGCCAACAAATACAATTGGTAAAAAATGTGCAGAAATAGAAACTTTAGTTGGCCTCATAGCTGCAACAAGGGCTAGGGCAGGGATTGTTGAAATAGACTGCAAAATAACGCTTCACAGGATTTATTACCCTTAAGGCATAGGAAGTTAAGTCTATACAGGAAAAAGCTTGCTAGGGATAAATTCTGAGCGGCTTATCTGTAAAATATCAATTAACTCAAACAGGATCATCTTTATTCTCAAATGAAGTGGGCAATAATGCAGTTTTTCCATTCTGGGTGATCAAAATCAAATGGGGTGTTTTTCACTAAGCCATCTATAATCGCTAGTTAAAATACCAATACCCCCGCGTTAAATAGTCCCACCAAATTCGTAAATAAAGCATAGGAGAATTTAGATTGATTTTACATATTCCGCATAGCTCAACTAAAATTCCTGATGGGGTAATATTCGATAAATCAATTGAAAAAGATTTGTTAAGGATGACCGACTGGAAAACTGATGAATTATTTGCTTATTCTTCAATGGGCAGCTTTGTTTTTCCTTGGAGTCGTTTATTTTGCGATGTAGAACGATTTATTGATGATGAACCGATGGAACAACAAGGGCATGGGATTTGTTACACCAAGGATAGTTTTGGCGTTCATTTAAGACATGTTACTGATGAAGAAAGGCAAGATATTATCGAAAAATATTATAAACCTCATCATACTGAATTCTCTATTGCCTGTAATCAATGCTTATCCCTATTTAAAGAAGTGGTTATAGTCGATTGCCATAGCTTTTCTGATGAAGTATTGCCACATGAATCAGATAAAGATGTTATTCGTCCAGATTTCTGCTTAGGTACAGATGAATTTCATACGCCACAAATTTTGGTTGATGAAATTAAAAATTACTTAGAAAGCAAAGATTTTGTTGTTTTTATCAATAAACCATTTGCTGGAACAATTGTTCCATTGGTTCATTATAAAAAGAATAAAGATTTGAAATCTATTATGATTGAAGTGAACCGTAAATTATATTTAGGCCGCTCAGAAGAAGATTTTAAATATATCAAGGAAATAATTGAAGGTGCATTAAACATCATAGATACCTATGAAATAGATAACGGTTAAAAACAGATTGGTATTAATTACAATGAGTTAAGAAGATCATTTAAGTGTTAAAAAGTTCTAATACAGCGTACTGGCCAAAACCAGTTCTTATCGTAGGGGTAAGAATCCTGATAAATCGGGCTGCCCCCCTGGGGAAATGCGCTGTAATTGCTATTTTCCGTGGAACTCCAATGATTAAGATCAATTATAATTTTATTAAAAAATAATTGATTTAATTCATAAAGCGATGGCAAATACCAGTCGCTATAAATACCAAGAACCAAATCATCACATGCTTTTGCAGCATAATTACCTGCACCTTGAGCTTCAACAATCGCAGTTGTATTAGCTTGTCCTGTGCCTATCGCTTTCCCTATTGCACCTGTTGTAATAAAAGAACCATTGTACCATCGCTGTTGATCTTTTTGATCTTGCGGTGCAGCAATCAAGCCATGCAAATTTGTGCTGTCAAGATAAGTAATGATACCACCCTGATAAATTTGACCAATGGTTAAAGAATTCGACGCATCTTCAAAACTAACTTGGGCAACACCAAATTGCTGAGTGGTGCTAATACCGTTGGCTTTAACGCTAACGTAACCAGATTTACTAAATTCCCATGAGGTATTGGCGTCGTTATTTAATGTTAACTGCACCCATTCATTACTACTAGCTGCGAACTGATTAACTGTAGCTTTAAAACAAGGATAAGTGCTATCAGAACTCGAACATGCTTTATTTGCTACTGAATTACCTTTAGGATAGACGTAATATATTACATCGCTTGCAGTGCTACCACTGGGTATTTGTATCCAAACTTTATAAGTTGAAATTGCAGGCACTGTCCATTTTGCTGTCAAATTATTTCCGCCTTGCAGAACAATTTTTTTTGTGCTGATTTTCGGATTAACCATTTTTCCATCAGTCGCTAAAGCAAATGCGGAATTGCTTGTTAAAATTGGCATCAATAGAGCGATGCAGAAAATTGGGGTGGATTTTATAAAGAGTGGCTTTTTCATAATTATTCTTAATGTTGATTTAAAAAACGGTAATTACTCAGCGTAAAAGTTACAATGGTATGTCTGCATTTTTGAGATACAATACTTTTAACATTCTAACATATTAAATATGGGGCATACTCCAAATTTCGGTGGCTGCTAAAGCTAAGGATTCTGCTCTTGCTTGAATAGCGGCTTCATTCCATGTAGGAATAGTTGCCAAGGAGAATTTTTGTTTATCAATATCAAATTCCCATGTATTAAGTCTAAGGGGGCTGCTATCAAAACTAATTTTTTTGCCTTGTTTGTCGCGAGCTTCTTTTTGCTTAAACTGAAACGATTCATTACTGTATTCTGGGTTGTATCCAGTTAAAGTAAGGTTGCCTAATGTATGAAGCAAACCTTGATGAACCTGTTTCCAATTTGAACCTAGTTCTGTTTGCCATTCTTCAGATAGGTTCTCATTCTGCGGCATAACGTGTTCTATCGTGTAATCTTTATTAATAGCCACAGGCTCTTTGCACTTATGATGTTCTAATCGACGTAATAAATAGCTACAATTGCGAGAATGATATAAATCACGTGTTTTTAAGCTACTTTGAAACTGTTTATCATTAGGAAAGCCTCGATAAGAAGAAGCTGATTCCGAACTTGATTCGAAAACATCCTTTAAAAAAGCAGTTTTGACACTTTCGAGATAACGATCTCTATTTTCGAGCGATTTACTGAATGCCGCAAAAAACTTGTTAAGTGAATTGGTCGGTATACCACAGATAGCTCTTCGGAAGACATAGCTTTCCACTAAACGCACAATTTCAACGAATTCATCGACTCTTAGCTTATTTTGTTCGTATTGTTCATAAGCATCCAATAGAAATGGATAAGCCACATCGACCTTGAGTTCCTTCAAATCTTGAAACGCTTTTTTCAGTTTTTTATCCGTTTCAGCATCTAGTGCCATAACGCAATAATAATTCGCAAAGGTTTTTAAATCAGAAACCAATTTTTTAACATCTTTATCGCGAGCATATTCCTTGAAGTCATCATAAATTTCATCCATTTTTGGAATTTTTTCCGTTTTTACAACGAGATAATGGCGTGCGAAAAAATCAAAATGTTCTGTGTAGGCTTCTTGACCAAAACCCTCTTCCATTGGTCGCCAATAGTCCTTATACAGAGCTGCTTGCTCTTTAGGATTCAAATCCATGAGGATGTAGTTGCGAATCAAATCAGATTGCTTAAGTCTTAAGCCTGTGGAGTTCATACTTTCAAAAATCATCTGCGGATCATCTTGTGTACGCTCTAGCGCAATAGCCACAATTTTAAGCTTGCTTAACCCTAGACAAATGACTTCAAGCTGGTTACTTGCAGATGATATTTCTTTCTGAAAGAAATTATAATTTTCATTAATTCGCTCACTGCTAGTATCTGGCCTTGGTAAGTCCTTTTGTATAATTGCCAACAAAGTATTTTTGTCCGCTTCGGATAAAATTAATTTAAAATGCCTGTCATCCTCTTCATCGGGATTAATCAAGTAGTAGTTACGAATTTTCTTGGCGGAAAAAGCACCTAATAATTCGGGATGTTTACTTTCTTCGAAATAATTCGCTAGAGCTGCAATAAGCAGTGTGCAGGTAGTTAATCTTTGCTGACCATCAATAACCAAAGAAGGTTGTTGATTAACAACGGTTAAGTCACGTTCTATATAGGTTACTGCGCCAATAAAATGTGCATTAACTTTTTCATTTGTACCTGCTCTAATAATATCAGCCCATAATTTTTCGCACTGCTTAGATTCCCACGAGTAATTACGCTGATAAACTGGAATGACAAATTGGGTTGATTTTCTTAGCAAATCAAGTAATGTTACAGCTTCCGCTTTCATATTGTGTTCATATCGTTTGAGGTAATGTTTTTTATTTTGTTACGGTAATTTGCTTCATCACCAAAACCAGTTTTTCATCCGAAAAACCGTATAACTCATTAAAATTGCCAAAATCAACACCAACCATAATGTTATTCCTTCGGAATTTGGGACAATGAGGGTCACCGAAGTCCATTGGTGGTAACGTAATTTTTGCTGATTGTTAGGCTGCTTGGATGCCCTAAACAAGGTTTCTCAAAAATAGCGACTCCCTTGAACAACTATGATTTATTTCATGGCCATCTTGTTTATTGCGCCTTCATTTCAAGAATTACAAACTCGTTCCCTTTGGGGAATTGTTCTTTTAATTTTGCTATCACTGCTGACTCTGTAGGTGGATTTTGCTGAACATAAACGGAAGCAGTCTGAGTACTGGAGCTATTTGTTTTAGTATCTGTGCGCTTAATTTTCACATGGACTTGTGGCATAAAATTTCTCTTGATAATGTTTTGGCAGTTTATAGCAACTAAAAACATTCTAAAGGCTACTAAACCTTGCTACAATCAAGCAAAACTTGGTATTTTCCCAATAAAAAATGGTATTTTATGACAATACACAAAAAAATTAGGCAAGCACGCCATGTAAAGGGTTGGACGCAAGAGGAAGTAGCCGAAAAGCTAGAGATAACAGCAAACGCTTATGGGGCAATCGAAAGAGGTGAAACTCATCCCACTATTCCAAAGCTAAAAAAGATGTGTGAAGTGCTTGAGGTTGAATTATCAGAGCTTATTGATTGTGAAGAAAATCGCGTGGTAAATATTACTTTTGAAAAGAATTTAGGAAAGCATCAGAATTTTCGATATATCATAGGCATCTGTTCACCAGAACATCTAAGTTTACTGAGCGAACTAGAAAAACAAGAGTTGATTATTGAAATGCAAAAAAAGGAAATTGAGTATTTGAAAAAAATCAATGAATTACAAACTGAAAATTTAAAACGTTAATTAACTCCCCTTTTTCGCTGACGTACTAAAAAATAAACTTGGAATTATCAAGTTTTGCTTCGCCATCCCAACGGTAGGCGACCAAATCACCGCCTTTTCCTGCACTGTAATCTAAACAGGCAACATTTTCGGAAAGTAGAGAAGGTGAACCTGTCATCCAGTAATGGCCGAAAAATATTGGCTTATCGATTGGGAAATTTAGGCGAGCCTGTTCGGGTATGGTCAAGTCAGGCAGTTTTTGGAGGTCTGTGTCGGGCAAAAGCGAAGCCTGACGATAAGTTATTGCTGATTTGTCCCACCAACGTACACGAGTGTTAAATCTTTCGTGACCATCTTTGTCAACGAATGAGTGCCCTGGGGGTAAGTCTATTTCCATGCCCTTACACAATGTCTCTATCGCTTCAAATATGGAAGGGGTGGCTTTGTCTTCTTCTGTCAAAGGGTCTGGCTTATTGGTTGCGTCGTGCAACAATGCCTGTGGAATTGTGCCATCAGGAGCAAGATGTGGTTTTAGAAAATCCATGTATTGCTGATGCCAACACGCGTGTACCACTCGAATCCCAGGCAGGTCAAGCCAAAGCGGTAGGGTTTTAAACCAGTCGATGATGTCTTTATGGGTGTGTGGCAGGTGTTCAACTTCGTTTAGAAAAGCCTGATGCTGATGACGGTTTTTATCACCTGATTGGTGGGGAGGTCGTGGGCGTAAAAATTCCCCTTTTCGTTTTGGGTGAGGCGTATGCCATGCAATGGCATTGAGTTCATGGTTTCCTAATATGGCTAAAGCCGCTCCTGCTTCGACCATGTCGCGGGCAATTTTGATTGTTGCCAATTGATGCTGGCCGCGATCAATGAAGTCGCCCAAAAAAATAACCTGTCGTTCAGAATGATTCCAGACACCATTCTTGTTTTTGCAATAACCCATTTTTTTTAATAGGTTGGCAAGTTTTTCTGCTTGTCCGTGAATGTCGCCAATGATGTCGTAATTCATATTTCTCGACCTATTTAATATTGGCATAGTCTTTTAATAACTTATACCTTCAGGGTAATGTAATGTTGTTCCAGAGTAAAATTTATCTTGTGACATTTTCAATGTTAAATCATTTTCCTCATTGCTAAGCATATCGTCTATTAAATAGGCCAAGTGAAAGCAATCATCATGGTCTTCAAAAACTTCACCAGAACTTTCAAAATATTTAACAAATGTATCTCGCCATTTAGAATTATGGTTTTTTCCCTTTTTAATACAAATAGTTACTAAAAAATCATAAGCATTTGTAACCATTTTAAATTCTAAAGTTTTTAAATTCTTTGTAGTGATTTTACTCAATAAAATAATTACTACACAATTTCCTTCAGTTATTGACTGCCCTGCCTCTAATCCAAAAGCTTTTACAAGTTCAAGCGCATTTGCTAATGAACAATTTCACTGGCAAAGATTAGAACCGAGCCATGACTCGTTGCAACTGAATCAGCGACCATTCCCCGCCCTTAGCAGTTTTGATACCCAAGCCGTTTAATTCCTCCAACATGGCGCGTTGAGATAATCCCTGCGCCTTCATACCTTCAATGATACCTTTTAGCTTATTAGCAAATTCATCAGCAGCTTCTTGACGTGCCTCAATGTTGGGTTTCAAGTTGGTAGCACCAGCAGCACCTAAAATAACACCTCTTGCTTTTGCCGCTTGTAATGCCGATTTAGTCCGTGCGCTGATTTGATCCCGTTCCCATTCAGCCATCACTGAGTACATTTGTAACATGACTTTGTTGGCCTGCGGCATATCCGCACAAACAAAGTCAACCCCGCTTTCTAGCAACCCGCTAATAAAATGGACGTTTCTGGCTAACCTATCCAACTTGGCAATGATCAATGTTGCCTTTTGTTTCTTGCAAGCATCAATAGCGGCTTTCAATTGTGGGCGGCGATCCAATGCGTCAGCACCCTTTCCCGTTTCTACCTCCACAAATTCCTGAACCAGTTCCCAGTTACCGCCATTCAGGTAAGTTAAAACAGTTTGCTTTTGAGCTTCAAGACCTAACCCAGACAAACCCTGCTTCTGTGTGCTGACCCTGTGATAAGCGATAAATTTACCGTATGCCATGACCTAAATCCCAGTCGACTACATTAAAAGACGAACGTTTAATATGTAGTCAATTATACAGGTGTGCAACTTACAATCAATGGCTTTGTTAAAAATTCAACGGATAACAAAAGCCACAGTTGTGAAAGTGAGCAAAATATACCCTTATAAACCATTGATTTTAAATACCTAAAAATACGAATTTGTAAATATAAACAAAAAGATGAACATTACCATCAATTAAAAAAATAAATGTCTATATTTACAAAATTTTTAACATAACACATTGATAATAATTAAGTTATTAGTATTTTTTACTATTCAATAAAACCGCTTATTGCAGGATATTTTTCAATTTTTTGAAAGCAGAATATTGTAGAAAAAGTTGTTCTTATTTCTATTATATATATAGAGATATTGATAATTTTTTCTA
>SCSO01000525.1 GCA_004297865.1 Legionella sp. | reverse complement strand
ATCAATTTTCGCAGCCTCGATTTCTTGAATTCTAAGGGGTTAAACGCTCATACATTTCGCTGGACAAATTTAATGGGTTCATTTTCTAATCTCCTAATTGCGTACAAATTAAATTACGTCATCTTCATTATTTATGCTTATTTTTGTTATCGTCTCTATCGTTTATCGATTACAATCCCAACGCAAAAAATAGCGCAGATGAGAACCTGGTCGACCATCAAAGGTAAAATTACCAAAATTGATACTACTGAACCCAATTGGAACAATCAGGTAACCTACGACTATGTTATTCGAACATCTAGAGCAGCATCTAGAGGGTCAAGCCTTGCTTTTTGCTATAAACTAATAACAAAAGCAAAAAGCAAGGCTTGACCCTAATAACCACGTGGGGATTCTTCAGAGTCTGACCCATTGATACAGATGATAAAATTGGCTTTTTTTCTTCAATTTCCCTTAACACCCCCTCTAAATGTACTATAATTATTCAGATGAGTCATAAATTCAACTCTTTTAGTTCCGGATGAACGATAATTTAGGGCAAGGAATGAGGTAAAGGCACCGAATTAGATGGGAATAGACCCATAGAACTCCGGACTTCTAAATAACATCCTCCATTTTCCCTTCTCCGTAGGCATGGGAGAAGGTGACCGCAGGTCGGGCGGGGGATCTTGAATAGTTATTTGATGATGCAGGCCACTCCATGGCTGAGTTGCTCTCAAATAATAAAGGAGTAATTGATGAACAAAATGTTTTTTGCTCGCAAAAAGGGCTTTCGATTTTTTAATTTTTTAGGAACATGGGTAGCTGTATTTCTCTTGGGGATTTCATTTTCAAGTTATTCTGCAGGTTCAAAGTGGGTGCATAATGTTACCGGAGGTGGAGAGGATTCTTATCCAAACCAAAATAATAAACCAACATTCAAGATTAGTCTCAATGCTAAAATTAATGAAGAGGGACTTGTTAAAGGTTATGTAGAATGGTGGTTCCTTGATGGAAGACCGGCATCATTCGGAAATGTATACTGCATGGAAGTACGAAATAACCGAGCTTATATCGGCTATAAATCACTTGGTGGACAATTCGGCGGGTATGGTATACCTGGAAATAGTGTATTGCTTGCACTAGAAGACAATGGCGAAGGAAGCAACGCTTATTCGGATCGACAATCATTTATCTACTACGTGAATTTCCCAACTTACACCTGTACAAATTTTGTAGATTTCATTGAATCTCAAGGTGATAACGGTTTTCCTGTTATTTGGTTACATGGAAATGTTCAGATTCGCTAACCGTGGGTCAAGCCTTGCTTTTTGCTATCATGATAAAAAAGCAAAAAGCAAGGCTTGACCCTCATACCTGCTCATACCCTACCCACTCATAC
>SCSO01000252.1 GCA_004297865.1 Legionella sp. | reverse complement strand
GTTAATAATATCCAATAAATGATGTGGCGTAATGCGTAATTCTTCGGGAGTAGGCTTAGCAGTGCCGATGTTCATTTCACGATAGATCATTGCTGAATCCACGCTAATAATTTCAAAAGGAAATCGGGCAACTAACTCCGTCGCTAAGGCTGTTTTTCCTGAAGCAGTAGGGCCCATTAAACAAAAAATCAATTTAGTCATCGAGTAAAATCCGACAATTTTCTACTGACAATACCTTGGCTAACCCCTGCTGCGGCTTGTCTGTATCGATTAACACCTTTTGTAAATGTAACCGTTCCTCAAGACTTAACAGTTTAGGATCAAAAAGCTGGGTTTCAGTTAACAACTGCAACCATTGATCTAAATCCTCAGTATGCAACGAAGCGGCTTTCTCGAGAAATTCTTTAAGCGCTAAATAAGGCACGATAATAGGGACCGTGCGCACCACCATTTGTTTTTCTGCTTGAAATTCAATATGTATCCCTAACTGCGCCAATGTGGTTTGCAAATGCTGGGGAATATTATTCAGCGTAAACGTATAACGGATAGGAACTAACAAAGGGCGACTGGCTAAAGGAAGTGTTGCATTTTGCAATTGCTGTTTTAAATCCTGCTGATATAAGTTGAGCACATCCACTAAAATGGGTTGGCTGCCTTTAAAGATCAGGGCATGACGTGTATTGAGAAAAACCCAGGAATGATCATCGACTAGTTTTAGTCTCTTAGTATCGTATTCCCTGGGAGTAAATGATGACGTCGATAAAACAGGCTCAGCGATTTCCCAAGAGGTTTGTACAGCAATTTTAGGATACTCGCTTGTGGCGATGGTTTGCGCAAGAGCCTTACGTAATTCTGAAGTGAAAAAATCATGAACCAAACGAGGTTGTTGAAAACGCACTTCATGTTTGGTGGGATGTACATTCACATCCACTTCATTCGTAGGAATACTAAAATACAATAAGCAAGCCGGGAAACGTCCTGGATGGAGTGAATCTTCATAGGCTTGTTTCAACGCATGCTGAAGTAATTTATCTTTGACCATGCGCTGATTAATATAAACCCATTGCCGATCATTTTGACTGCGTTGATACTCTGGGGAACTAATCCAACCAATTAAGCGCATTCCACCGCGTTCAACATCCAAAAAGATAGCGTCTTTAACAAAAGGACTGCCAAACAAACGCGTCATCCGCATCTGTTTTGCTTGTTCGTTACTGGCTGGGGGAAGTGAATAAATTAATTTATGATTATGCTTTAGCGTTAAGCTGATATGCGGAGCGCTTAAAGCAAAGCGTTTAAATACTTCTTCTATGGCTTTGAATTCTAATTGTTCACTTTTTAAAAATCGCTTACGTACGGGAGCATTAAAAAATAAATCAATGACTTCAATAGTCGTTCCCTGAGCACGCGCACAGGGCAATATCTTAAATTCACTGTCTTTTGCTTGCAGCATCATGGCATGTTCTTGGGCTGCAGGCTTTGAGCTGATATTGAGTTTAGCTACTGCGGCAATACTGGCCAAGGCTTCTCCACGAAAGCCCATACTCTCAATAGAATAAAGATCATCTAAGCGTGAAATTTTACTGGTGGCATGAGCAGCTATAGCTAGAGGTAAATCTTCAGCAACTATTCCTGAACCATTGTCGCTAATCTTAATATAATTTAATCCGCCGTAGCCTACTTCTACAGTGATGGCATCCGCAGCAGCGTCTAAAGAATTTTCTAATAATTCTTTAACCACAGAAGCAGGTCTTTCGATAACTTCACCGGCAGCAATTTGATTGGCTACAACCGTGGGTAATTGATAGATCCTCATGCCCATATGGATGGAATCACTAATTTTTGCCCCGGCCGTGGAGGGTGTCCATTGAGATTATTCATTGCTTGCAAAGCTGAAACTGTCACATGATAACGTGCTGCAATACTTTGCATTGATTCACCTGAGCGTACGAGATGGAAATTAGAAGAAGTCATTGCTTCAATGCGTGTCCCATGAGGAGGATTTTCCCAAAAATACCCTTTAATACCTTGGAAAATAGCACGGCTTATTCGATCTTGATACCCTGAACTCGTTAGATTTTTTTCTTCGCGCGGATTAGAAATAAATCCTGTTTCCACTAGAATAGAAGGAATGTCAGGCGATTTTAATACCATAAAACGCGCTTGTTCCACTTTGGTATTATGCAGACGCGCAAATTGTCCTAATTGACTCAGCACACGCCCACCCATTTGCAAACTGGAATTAATGGTTGCTGTTTGTGATAAATCAATGAGTACTGAACGCACCACGCCATTTTGATCATCCAAATCACCTAAATTAACGCCACCTAATTCCGAATAGTTTTCTTTTTCTGCAATCCAACGCGCGGCTTCACTGGTCGCCCCACGTTGCGATAAAGCGAAAACGGAAGCGCCATTGGACAGCGGGTTGTTAAACGCATCTGCATGGATAGCAATGAAGATATCACCATTGTATTTACGCGCAATATCTAAACGTTCGCGTAAGCCAACATAATAATCTCCGTTCCGCGTCAATACCGCACGCATTCCTGGTTGACTATCAATTAGGCGTTTTAATTTTAAAGTAATTGCTAAAACTACATCCTTTTCTTGAGTCCGATGCGGACCTTTTGCTCCAGGATCTTTACCTCCATGCCCCGCATCTAAAACTACAATCACGCTACGTAAAGGTGATGATGGACTATGCCTTGCTTTGATTGGGTTTTGATGAGAGATCAGGGGCTGATTTTGATAAATCGGACTATTTTTAATTAATTCTTTTTTAGGAAGGACCGAAGGCGTGGCGGCTTTTTTATTAGCAACTTGTACTGGATATTGAATTTTATTT
>SCSO01000251.1 GCA_004297865.1 Legionella sp. | reverse complement strand
TTAGAATTCAAGAAATCGAGGCTGCGAAAATTGATCTATTATCTAATCAGCTTATCAAAAACATACTTGAGTTGAAATAGGTGGAATTAAGGGGCGAGATTTTTCCCCTTAATTCTTATCTTCCTAGGAATACCGCAGCCTAGATTCTGGCACTGAGGAATCTGTCAAACTCTTCCAATTTATCAAGTTCCCTAGTATGCGATTAACATCATTCATTATTACCATTTGATCGGGGGTTACTGCATAGCGACTACAAAACCCAATCATGTTTTCACCTTGGTTTCCTAATGCGCTAAAGACATCTACCAATGCATATCTGAATTGTCCTTGACTTAAATCCCATAACACCTGCTGTATATATTGAATAAAATCTATGTTCACTTCATCAAAATGACCAATCTCAAAGGTTGGCATTATTGAAGTGAGGTTGAAGTAAGCTTGACTTGCTTCGCCAGGTAAGCTGAGTACTAAAGAAGCCTGCGCTATATTATTAGTGAAGGAAGGACCTAATTCGGTGTGAACGAAAAAATGTTTTCTCGCGATTTGATTCACTAAGGATCGAACATGAGGTGTCATTCTGGTCCAATCATTCGATGGTAAATTCCCTTCCAGGTTGACAAATTCTTGCAGAGCTATTTCCAAATCCATTTTCGTCATTTGATCGATTAGTAACATACAGTGATTTATACCACCGGGTTCATAATAGGTTCGATTTAAATAGGTTAATAAAGGGGTGGTATTTCGAGAAGAGCAGTCAGCAAAAAATCCATTACATTGCGTCGGATTATATTTTCCAATAAATCCTTGAGTAGAGTAAGAATACTCTCTAGGTAAAATACGGAGCTGACCTTGAAACAACGCGATGGCTCTAACTAGTAATCCCGCTTTTGCTAAACAAAATACCTGTGCCGCAGCCACTTGACTCTTTTCATGCTCTGAAGCTTGATTGGTTTCCAGTTGATCACACCTAAGCACTAAACTTGCTATCCTCTGAATGAGGTTATCTAATTGCACGAGGCAAGCATTAACATCTTCTGGTGCCCAATTACTTGGAATAAATTGTTGAAACTCCCGAGGAATTTGTTCGGTCGTAAGAAGTTGGAATCGACGTCCTTGAAAATACCGGTTATCAACTGTTTCAGTTAGATCTCTAACAAACCAATTAACAAAACCCTGTATTTTAGCAAGATCTTGAGTCAAAAGTGCATGATAAAACCCATATCTTGCAAATTGTACACATACTTTGAGATCGTTAACATTGTTGAATATCGGCAACCCTATCTTCTGTTGTCCATTTAGTAAACTACAAATATCCAGAACTAACCTTGCTATATTAGCTACTAATACGGTGCTATTCATGTCATACAGATTTGGTTCAAGATTTGCTTGTTCGAGGGTTTTCAATTCATCGTGCAGTTTTGCTAGCTGGGTTAATTTCTCTTTAACTGGCTGCAACCCAGAAGCAGCAGGATCAGCAACATCATACTTAGCTTGTGAATATTTTTGTTCTTCAACGTTACATAAGTCACTAAATTCTTTAACCAACTTTGCTAGGCAATCAAACTGAGTATTGGATGCTCTTACGTCATTTTTCGGTTTAGTTTGCTCTATCACTTGGCGGGCTTCTGCGCTGATTCGCCGGAGATCTGATTTGGCCCTATTTAAGTCATCGGCATTGTTCTCATTCAAAGAGGGGTCAAATGTAGAGGGCGCTTCAAAGGAGTTTAGCTGATTATAAATGACAGTTAACCTAGAATTAAACGGGTTATTAGAGGATGTGATCAGTCGGTATCTTACTTTAGCATGTGTTTGAATATCACTTACCGCTGTTTTAAATTGATCTAATTGTGCACGAGTCTCTTCGACAAGAGCTAAGATATTTTGATATACCGTCTCGATGTCTTCAATACTATAGTTCTCTTCTGGGAATGAATCTGTGGTCGCATCATGATTTGTAATGGGTACAAACCTTTTCATGTTGAATGTGTAAAATTGTTCAAACTCTGAAAATTGACGTGAAATCTTGCTGAATAATTGATGCATCATTCGCGGAGATAAATGCTGCGGTATAGCAAACTGTCTTGGAAATTTATCCACATGTACAAATTGTCTAGCCTGCTTTGCTGCCCCTACAAGTTCTCGACGCATGGTTGGAATAATACGATTAATCCAAGAAACAGACTGATGGAAACTCTCTTGACCGTCAGCCGTTTTAAAGAAATGAGGATTCACCTCAGCTATTAATTTAATGGTGTATAAACGAAGCCTATTCATAGCTCACCGTGTTTAAAAATCATTTAAAAACGCGATATT
This sequence comes from Legionella sp., assembly GCA_004297865.1. GTDB lineage: Bacteria > Pseudomonadota > Gammaproteobacteria > Legionellales > Legionellaceae > Legionella. The sequence continues at coordinate 629 of SCSO01000251.1, read as the reverse complement.
ATCACAATGAATAGATTGCACAATCCAAAGAAAGAGAAGGCAGGATCTAACCCGAATGGCACTTCCTAAGCTATTTGAGGTATTGTAGCCCGTATTAGCGTAGCGTAATACGGGAACAATTTATTAGATTTTGGCGATAATGATCTGGAATACACAAAAGAAACATTTATTGAAATTTGTAATGTACCTGCAAATGATGGTGGGGCATGAGGGTCAAGCCTTGCTTTTTGCTTTCTTAATATAATTCATTTTTACAATACGACTAATCCAGGAGTAATGTAATCCAAAATATTCGCCAATTTCAGCTAAACTAAATTGCCCGCTGGCATAAGCTATTCTGATACATTCGTTTCTATTAGATGCTATATTTTCGTACTCCTTTAATGAACATCTGACTGGCATATAATGTGCTTGAGGGATATAGGTGAATTCTTTTTCTTGCTCAATTTTTTTCTGCATTTCGGCAACAAAATTCTCTGATCCAAGATAGATTTGATTTTTTAAATTATGCCAAGGTGCATTATTGCCGACGCCTTCATTTACAAATTGTTGATATTTTAGAATTGCTATTGATTTATTTTGACTAAATAAAGAGAGCATAAAATCTGTTGATAACCAAGAAGGTTTTG
>SCSO01000250.1 GCA_004297865.1 Legionella sp. | reverse complement strand
CCCCTGTCCTGCTGATATTAGGATTTTTATTAAGCCAGAAAAAATTCATTGAACGGGACAGCAATAATGTACAAATCAATTACCTGGTTTATTTGGGCTTTGCACCCTTATTATTTGCTTTACTACTTACCTTGATATTAGGCATCCCCTTTCGTACCGAATGGGGTTTCCCATTATTCTCGTTTACTTTGCCAGCGTTGATAGTCTCTTGCCAACTTAAAACAAAACCCTTGCTACTGCCTGTTCTGCTTAGTATTGCTTTTATGCTGCATGTGGGTACTTTGCTAGCTCATAAAACTGCTGATTTTTTTTCTCATAAGGATGCACGGAGTAATTTTCCCATTGAGAATCTTACCGAAACAGCGGAAACATATTGGCAGCATTTTACAGATAAGCCAATTAAATATGTGGGAGGCGAAGAGAATTTGAATTATTTCCTCAGCGCTTATCTCCCTAGCAAACCCTTATTACTGGAAACTTTTTCTTTTAAAACTAGTCACTGGATAAAAGCTGAGAATTTAACAAAGGACGGTATTTTATTGATCGTGGACGGCTGTGATCAGAGGAAAATTGTCACTTTAGAGCATAAGTACCATGTTAAAGCTTATAAATGTTTTAATATTCCATTGAATGATAAATACCGGCAGCAATTTAAACGAATCATGCTCCTAGTGTCTCCACCAATGTAATCATAAAATGTCATTGAAAAAAATAAAATTATTCTTGCCGTTTTTTTTCACATAATACATGGCAGCATCGGCTTTTTTAACCAGATCATGAGTACCATCTTTAGGGTAGAGAGAAATGCCAATACTTAAGGTTATTTTAAAATTACGATTCTCAATCAAAAATCCTTTCGAGAACAAACGAATTATTTTTTTGAGTATTTTAATCACATCTTTTTCTTGATGGAGATAGGACAAGATTAATGCGAATTCGTCCCCTCCCAAACGGGCTAATGAATCCACTTCACGAATGCATTTTTTCATACTTTTAGCAGCAGCGCACAATAACAAATCACCTATATGATGACCATAGGTATCATTAATACTTTTAAAACCATCTAGATCTAAAAAACACACGGCCATAATACACTTCGCTCTTTTAGCAATAGCAAGAGCTTGAATCAAACGATCTTCAAATAGAGGACGATTAATTAATCCAGTCAATCCATCATGTTCTGCAAGATGCTTTAATTTTTCTTCTATTAATTTTTGTTGAGTAATATCATGTGCTGTTGTTGATGCGCCTGTAATTATTCCTTTAGTGTTTTTTATCGGGGCTATGGTGACTGAAACGGGGATATAATGTCCGTCTTTATGCACTCTTAGGGTTTCCAGACTTTTAATCACTTCACCTTTAGTTATTGTTTTAATAATACTTTGAAATTGCCCGTCTTTATCCTTGGGAAATAACATTTTTATATTCGACCCAATCGCCTCCTTTTCCGAATAGCCGTATAGATTTTCAGCAGCTTTATTCCAGCTTAATATTGTACCATCTAAGTTTTTTCCTATAATTGCTTCACCAGAAAAATTAACTAAAGAAGAAAGCATCGCCTGGGCATCTTCCATTTTCTTTTGTTTAGTAATATCGTGCTCAATTGCTGCAAAATACTTTATATCTCCCCCACTTTCTTTAATTGGAACAATAGTGAAATCAAGCCAATATTCGCTTTTATCTTTGGCGTAATTTAATATTTGAACATGGATGGGTTCTTGTTTTTCTAAAGCATTGCGAATTCGTCTAAGAGTATTTTTATCTGTTTTATCTCCTTGCAAAATTCTTGGAGTTTTGCCTAAAACCTCTTCCCGGGTGTAGCCTGTAAGAGTTGTAAAAGATTGATTGACATAAATTATTTTTGGACCCAATGGCTCATCTAAAGGTTCTACTTCAGTAATAATGACAATTTCCTCAATCTGATCGAGAATAGCTTTGAATGGGATTTCTGACATAACTAAGCTCCGATACATCAATTGAGAATATAAATGCTTGATACTTATAATATAACAGACATAAAACAAAGTTAAAGGATTGGTTTTTTTCTGGAGGTTTAGCCTAGGGTTGTTTTAAAACGTTTGCGCACATGGATGTGCGCAACCGAGCCGCAGGGATGGTTTCGGCGTTTTTAAAACAACCCTAGGCTAAACTCCATTGCTTTCGCCAGGGCTGAGTTTAATTACCCTCATCCGCCCTCTGGGCACCTTCTCCCTTGAAGGGAGAAGGGAGATCTAGGGTACAAAAAACTCGTGGGGATTCCTCGGAATTCCCATTGATTTTTAATCTAATAATTTAATTTCAATACGCTCTTTCCCGCTTCCTATATTTATTCTTTTAAGAGCAACAAGACCAACTTCTGCGGTACTTTTAACATGAGTGCCACCGCATGCTACCTTAGAAAAGCCTGAGATTTCCCAAAAGCGTCTTTGGGTATGAGAGTCACTAAATCCTGTCGTGATCTTTAGATCTTTTTCTATGATGCTATTGTAATGACCTAGAAGACTTTCAAATAGGAACGAAATATTGTTTTCACAGAAAAAATCGATCCTAGCCTTATTTTCAGCGATATGTGCCCCTATTTTCTCAAGTTTTAGTGATTGCGTCACCAACTCAAGAACTAATTCGGCAGCAAAATGTAGGCGCATCAGTCGGTAACGGCGCGGCCAATCAATGGTCATCGTTACTACATCACCTGGTTTAAGATGATGATCATCTGGAAGCGTGTAATAAATAAGATTGCCGACTATCTCAGATTGCAGGATAGCCAGTTCATTCACATAGGCTTTGTCACTTTCCTGACCACCTGAAAAAGAAAAGGCGATCGTTTCTTCGAATAAAAGACGATTATCTTCAACTGAAACAACACGAGTTTCTAAATGAGTTAAGTAGGGATTATCCCAAAATACCTTTCGCATGATGAGCCATTTTTAGTAATATGGTTAACATATTACCATATGTGCGCTATAACGCACAAGAATATTATCATCTTAAAGAACAGAATTGTCGCCAATACCCTCGTGGATTTTTTTGTGCTCGGCTTGTTCCTGTTGTGCAGCAATTACATGGCGATTGGTAGGTAGATAAATGGCATTTAATTCCAACAACGCAGATCCCTCAATTCCCTCTTTGGGTTTTTTATTCCGATAATACAATAAGCCTTTTCTTTCGAGATAAAGGCAGATTCGGTCAAATACCCAAAGCGAAACAACGATTACTATACAGAGGGCTAAAATACGCATAATTATTCCTAAAAATATACAACTCGTAAAAAGGTTGCTTCCTTGCGTAAAACTCAATAATACACAAAACACCCTTTATGATCAATTAACTGCCATTTGAAAAATAAAAGATACATGCGATTGATATTTAACTCATCTGATTGTAATATAAGCAGTTTATTACCTTGCTGGACCTTTAATGCAAAATAAAATTGACAAACAATTTAGTGATCCAAGTTACCGTAAACGCACCTCCGATCCCGTAAACCAGAAT
>SCSO01000249.1 GCA_004297865.1 Legionella sp. | reverse complement strand
TCCCGTGAATGCTATTATGTCGGAAGATGATTTGAACGAATCGCAACAATTGTTCAAAGAGCTGAATGCGGAACTATCACAAACTTGGCCGAATATTACCAGTAAAAAGGACCCATTACCGGATTCAAAAGAATGGGAAACTGTTAAGGATAAACTTCAATATTTGCAAAAAGAGTGGAAGAAATAACCTCACTCGCTGAATCTTGTCGGCGAATTTTAAGTAATAATGGACGACTCTCTACTGCTATCCCGGGTTTTGTAGCCCGTGCGCCACAATCGGATTTAGCTGTTGCTATCGCAGAAGCCATTCAAAATAAAAGCATCTTGGTTGCTGAAGCGGGTACTGGAACGGGTAAAACCTACGCCTATTTACTTCCTTGTTTATTACATCGCAAAAAAGCATTGATCTCTACGGCAACTAAAACTTTACAAGATCAATTGTTTCAAAAGGATTTACCTACTTTAGTGCGAGCCTTAGGTCTTTCAGTTCGTATTCAAAATCTAAAAGGTCGTGCAAACTACATTTGCCAACATCGTGTGGCTTTACATGCGGAAGAAGGGCAGTTTCATACTCCTCAGTGTGCGCATGAAGTATTGCACGTGCGTGACAAATTATCGCAAATGAAAGATGGGGAACGTTCCGAATTACCGGAAATTAGCGAAGATTCTTCTGTCTGGAGTTATGTCACCTCCACTACCGAAAATTGTTTGGGACAAGAATGTGCCCATTATGAAAGTTGCTTTTTAGTGAAAGCGCGTAAACGGGCAATGGAAGCGGACATTGTAGTGATTAATCATCATCTTTTTTTTGCTGATTCGCGACTTAAAAAAGAAGGATTTGGTGAGTTATTACCTGGTGCTGAAGTGGTGATCTTTGATGAGGCTCATCAATTAGCGGAAATTGCCACTAATTTTCATGGTGAAAGAATTGGTACTCGGCAATTTACTGATTTAATCGCAGATATGATTAATGAATGGCCGGCTCTTGATTTAGCGAATCAACCTTTAAAAGTATTAAGCCATAAAGCAGATCAATTGATGGACGCATTAGTGAGTAGTTTACTTGCTCGCGAAGAACGTTTTAGTTGGGATGAAGTGTCACGAAATAAAGAGTTCATGACGCTTTGGGGTGACTGGTTGGCGCTTAAAGAGGAGCTGATGCAATGCTTTTCTACCATAAATCTCGCTGAGCATCCCGCCTTAGAACGTTGCCAAGAGCGTCTGCAAGATTTTGCAGAGATTTTGCTCTCATTTACTCAAGAAAATAACGATAAAATTCGTTGGTTAGAGCGTTTTAAACAAACCATGGTTTGTCATGCAACGCCTTATGATATTGCAAAACCCTTTAGTGAGCTGCTCCAACGCCAAGCCTGCACTTACGTGTTTACCTCAGCCACTTTAACCATGGCATCTTCATTTGATTGCTTTTGCAAGCCTTTGGGATTACAAACTGCGAAAACCTTGTTGTTACCCAGCCCATTTAATTTTCCCCAACAAGCCATACTGTATTTACCGCGTAGCTTACCTGATCCTAAGGATGCACGTTATTATGAGCTCCTGTTAAAACGGGCCTTACCGGTGATTGAAGCTTGCGGCGGGCGCTGTTTCTTCCTCTTTACTAGCCATAAAGCTTTAAAACAAGTTGCTCAAATGCTAGGCAATACCTTAAACTATCCCCTTTTGATTCAGGGCGAAGAGGCTAAACCTATATTGCTTGCGCGATTTCGGCAATTAGGCAATGCCGTATTGCTAGGCACTGCAACCTTTTGGGAGGGGGTGGATGTCAAAGGAGAGGCCTTATCTTGTGTAATTATTGATAAACTTCCTTTTCCTAGCCCCGTGGATCCAGTGACGCGTGGTAGAATGGCTTATTTAAAAGAAAGAGGCCTTTCTGGTTTTGATGAATTATCTTTGCCCAATGCGGTGATTGCCCTGAAGCAAGGAGTGGGGCGTTTAATACGGGATATTGGCGATAAAGGAGTTTTAATGATCGCTGACCCGCGGTTAACGGGACGAGAGTATGGTAGACAAATTTTAGCGAGTCTACCGGATTTGCCTAAAACTCGTGATGAACAAAAAGTGTTGAATTTTATAAGTGAAATGATATTAGAATATGAAGCTGTTAGCGATTGATGCATCCACTGAGTTCTCGAGTATTGCCTTAACTTTAGGTGAAGAAGTCTTAGTTGAAGAGCTGAGTAGTCAAAAAACTCATGCGCAACTCTTATTGCCTATGATTCAGGCGATATGCACTCAAGCAGGGGTGGAGATTGCCGATTTGGAAGGTATCGTTTTTGGTTGTGGTCCTGGGAGTTTTACCGGTTTACGTATTGCTTGCAGCATCGCTAAAGGTTTGGCTTATCCTACGCAAATTCCATTGTATCCAGTCAGCAGTTTAACGGCTATTGCCAGCCTTGCTCGTGAGCAATATCCTGAAGCTCCAGTTTTGGCTGTATTGGATGCGCGTATGCAGGAAATGTATTGGGCTTATTATCCGCCGCAAACACAACAGGTTGACGCTCGCTTAAATGCTGTAAAAGACATTGAAATACCGCAGACCCAAGAGGTTGTGCTAGCCGGTGTAGGAATAGATTTATACTGGCAAGATTTTACTGAACAATTAAAGTCGCAAGTAACCCAACAATTAACGCTATATCCTCAGGCAGCAACAATGATAAGATTGGTGCAAGAGGGGCTGATTAAACCGGTAACGGTGGCTGAGGCCCAACCGGTTTATGTGCGTAATCAGGTCACTCAAGGAGAACGGGGTGGATAGAAAAATAATTGATTTATTAGTTTGTCCTTTATGTAAGGGTAAATTGTTATTCAAAAAAGAAGAAGTGATCTGTCGCTTTGATCGTTTAGCTTTTCCTATCCGCGATGGGATTCCCGTGATGTTAGAGCAAGAAGCACGGGTGATTTCTCTAGAAGAAAAAGACAAATTATGAATACAGACTTTCACATTATCATTCCTGCTCGTTATGATTCGACTCGTTTTCCCGGCAAATTGCTGATGGACTTGAATGGAATGACAGTGCTTGAACGGGTTTATAGACAAGCTCTTTTAACCAACGCACTAAGCATTACCATTGCGACTGATCATGAAGAGATTGCTGCTAAAGCACGGTCTTTTGGCGCCCAGGTGGTGATGACTGCTACTAGCCATCAATCAGGTACCGATCGTATTGCGGAAGTAGTGGCCAAGGGACAGTTTGCTGCGAATGATATTATTGTGAATGTCCAAGGTGATGAGCCTTTTATTGCTCCTGAATTGATTCAACAAGTAGCACAAAGCTTGACGCAAACTACTGCGCCTATGGCCACTTTATGTTGGCCTATTCAAAATTTAGAGCAGCTGCATAACCCGAATGTGGTGAAAGTAGTCTGTACTAGAGATCAGCATGCTTTGTATTTTTCGCGAAGTGCAATTCCCTCTCATCGTGATGAGGCGAAGAGTTATGCGCAAACTTTTAGACATATTGGTTTGTATGCTTATCGTGCCGCCTTTTTACTGGATTTTGTGAGTTGGCCGCCTTGCGAATTAGAGCAATATGAAGCTTTAGAGCAACTACGAGCTTTGTGGTCGGGTGTAGCCATTCGTGTAGATGTGGCTCGCGTAGAACCTTTGCAAGATATCAATACACAGGACGATTTGTTAATCGCGCGTAAAATATTTTTTACGTAAATAAATTAAAAAGGCAGGCAATAGCATAAGGGCTATACCTAAAGAAAATACGCGACGAAAATGCGCAGCCCCACCGACATCGATGCTTTGTTCGGGCGGGATAAAGCCTACGATTAGAGTTAACAAGCAACCAAACAATCCTAAAATACATACCAGATAATAACCAGGTTTACCCCCAGGAATATCGAAAGCTCGTTTGACGTGCGCAAATTTACTTTTTAGATGCCAAGCTGCACAAAACATAAAGACGTACATGAGGATGTACAATTCCGTACTTAAATCAGTAAATAGCCAATAGATTGCATTCACACTAGGGAATAATAAAAAGCCGCTGCAGAGTAGGGTCACGACCACTGCTTGTAATAATAAAATGCGCGAAGCCACGCCGTGCTTATTTAATTTGCAGAGAGATTTAGGCAAGAAATTATTTTGTGCAGCCATTAATAGGCCTTTCGCTGGAGAAATAATCCAATTGATCATGCTGCCCAAACTGCCTAGCAGTAATTGAAAGATTAAAATGGGCATAAACCAGCTCATGTGGTAAGCCTCGAGAAAATTAGAAAAAGCTTGCATGACCCCATCGACTAAACTAATTTGTTCTTTGGGTAGAACAAAGGCAATCGCTAAAGATCCTAGCGTCATGGTAAAAAGGATCAATAGGACTGAGAAAAACATGGCCTTGGGGAAATTAGTTTGCGGATTTTTCACATTGCGAACATGAACGGCTGCTAACTCCATCCCTAAAAAGGAGGTCATAATTGCCGTGAGCGAAACCCAGGATTGACTGTTCTTCCATTCCGGTAAAAGATGGGAAAAACTTAAATCAATAGCTAGGGGATGTCCTTGGATAATCCAAAGAATAGCTAGAAAAATAATAAATCCCATAGGAATAATCATTCCGGTAATAGCGCAAAATCCTGCAAAAGAGGCGGAAGAGCGCAATCCAGTTAGACCGATTAGGGTTAGCGACCAAAAGATAGTGAGGATAACACCAATGAGATAATATTTGTTTTGCGCTAAGTCGGGATTGATTAAATAAGCTGAAGTACCGGCAATAAAAGAAAGAATGGTTGGATACCAGACTAGGGTATTAATCCATTGGAGCCAAATCGTAAAAAAGGCAACATTTTCCCCAAAAGCATGCCTAACCCAGCTGTAAATCCCACCTTCTTCATCGGCCCAGGTGGCTGAT
>SCSO01000248.1 GCA_004297865.1 Legionella sp. | reverse complement strand
CGGCAATTTATGGCACCTTCTTTGATCGTTCTTCTATATCTTCTTTATTAAGTATTTGTTGTGGCGTTGGCGGTGCATTAATGTCTTTAAAAATAATTTCTGATTTACATAACAAAATGGATAGAGCACCCCAGCTTTATACTCAGTTTAAGGCTGAGCTTACTAGAAGTGAAACTAACCCTGCATTTAAAGATATTAAAAGAATATTCGAGAACACGCTTCTAACTGCAATGGAGCAATTTGCTACAAGCGATAGGGACATTACGGTAATAAACGACTTTCGTACCACCTTAGCAAATAAATTTTAAATTAAAGCTGGGCTGAAAGCCCGGCGGCTATCAGGCTATTATTAGGTATCCAATGGTATTGGAACAATGGCAATATGTGAAATATAGTCTATAATTATTGGTGGACAAGCAATTGTTAATCATCTAAAAAGGAGTGAATTATGAGCCTTCTTATGCTGATTGTGTTAATTGTTGTTTTATTGGCTGTTTTGCCTACTTGGCCTTACAGTAGTGGCTGGGGATATTATCCTAGCGGTGGTGTTGGTCTTCTCTTGCTGATATTAATTATTCTATTATTAACTCGAGGTGGCGTATAGCGGAGCTCCTATTTAATCCCATATTAAATATGGGATTAAATAGGAGGGAGGACATTAAACATGCTCTTCCAACCAAGCCAATAACATTTTATCTTTATCTTTAGCTAAGTTAGGATGCTTTTTCACCCATTCGCAAATTGCACCACTTTTCCATTCACTGATAATATCCGGAACAATATAATACTTTTGACAAATCGTTGGTGTATGCCCCAACATTGTGGAGACCTCAACAATAACCTCTTTCAATAGAGCTGTTGAATTTTCTTCATTATCATAAGGAACTTGTATCAAGCGATATAAAGTTTCTCTACAAGCTGCCCAAGTACGAAAATCCTTAGCGGTTAGTGAGTAATTAGTTAAATTTTGCAGATAACTATTGATATCCTGAGAAGTAATTTCAGTATAGGTTTTGTTTTCATCTAAATATTTAAACAAACGATAACCCGGAATATCCTCGCATTTCTTTAAAATTTTTAGTAGTTTTTTATCCTTGAGCACAATATGCCAAGGTTTAGAATTTTTTCCAGCGAATTCTAAAATAGCTTTGGTTGTACTTAAAGATAAATGCTTTTTTCGTAGGGTAGTCAAACCATAGGATTGATTTTGCTTTTCATAGGTCGAATTTCCAATCCTAATAAAATAGTTATCCATCAAATAAATAATGGCACAAATAATTTGATTCTTGTCTAGGTCAACAGGTTTATTGAGCTCTTCATCTACGTGTTTACGAATGTTAGCTAGCATTTTGCCAAAAGGGATCATCGATTTAAATTTATTTTCTTGGCGAATTTTTCTCCACAAAGGATGGTAGCGATATTGCTTCCGATTTTTACTATCGAACCCCGTCGCTTGTAGATGGCTATTGGCTGAG
>SCSO01000524.1 GCA_004297865.1 Legionella sp. | reverse complement strand
CGAGATCAAGGATACGAACTGTCCACGTAGACAGAAGCGGACTAAACGTTTGTGCTCCGGATGTCTGTGCTGCGTACGCAACTAACGAACCGTCAGGCGAGATGGCGAGTGATGCTTTTGCACTCCCGCTCCCGGTAAGCACCCTCTGCTCGGAACCGAGTAGAACAATCTCTTGCGTACCCGTGTCTGTGAGTGTCACGATACCAGCCTCTACACGCTTGGCGCGTGCATAGTCACTAAGTGTTCCAGGGAGAGAATCGAACGAGACTGGCGCAAGGCCCATGATGCCGAAGCGACTCACTGATATAGATGTGTAGTTCCGTTCAACAGTACGCACATCACGGAGTTCGTACGCAGTCCACAATCGATCGAACATAGTGAAGCCGTCGACACGTATAAATGCAGCGGCCGCAATGAGAATAAGGATGACGACGCCAAGCGCGATTGCTATAGATAAGGTGCGCTTGGTAAGACGTGCTGGTTGTTCTAGGCCCGCTGGTACGGGAATTGGTTCTTCCATATATCTCTTAGTATAGGGGATAGCGCTCGAACCCCTAGGGGCTACCTGTGCAATACTAATTGGCGTTCAGAACGTCAATATCGGCCTGGAACTTCGCTGCTTTGCCCATAACGCTGTTTGCGTAGGTCTGGCCAGCTGTCGCCCAGTTCCCGCCTGCGTAATACCTGGCAGCTGCAGTGTGTTCTGCCTGGTACGCGCCTCCTGCGGCACCGACATCACCAAGATATAGGCCAGTTGCTACAATCGCATGGAGTGAATTCCACGGATCGGCCGCAGCCACTCCAAGCGAGCTCTTAATACGTCCTTCGTACCCTACCCACGTTGAAGGGATGAACTGAGTAGGACCCATAGCGCCACCATAGCCTCCCGGCTGCGGACATGAGACAGGTGTGGTTGACCAGTCACGACCAAGTGCGGTCATAACGCGCTCGAAGGGAACGGTATCTCGTGGCACTTTCATAATTCCGGAGAATGGAGTTCCGGTATTCTTTCCCTTACCGTCACCCGTGGTGAGGTTGGTCACCAAACACTGACCGACGTTGCGTCCGAGATCCGATTCCTGTGAAAGGATCGCGAGAATAAGTGCAGGTCGTACTCCACTAATGCGTGATGCGGTCTTTGCATGCTCTACCGCAGTACCAAACGGAATTGCGCCACCACCACCAGCAAGTGCAAAAAGTTCTGCACGAATTTGTGCAGCCGTGCGTTCATGCATTGCTTTCACCTGCTGGTATGCAGCTTCCTGTCCCTTGGTCTGCGCGAGAAGTTTTTTCTTTGCCGCTTCCTGCTCCTGAACTTTACGTTGTTCACTCACCTTCAGTAGTTTT
>SCSO01000247.1 GCA_004297865.1 Legionella sp. | reverse complement strand
GCCGGCGCTGAGGTAATTCCCATTCGTATTGAAGGGGCAGAATATAGTATTTTTTCTATTCTAAAAGAAAAACACCGCATCAAATTATTCCCTAAGATTAACTTACATGTGCTTCCGCCACGACCATTTATGCAAACCACTCAAGGTCCAGTGGATAGACATGCGGCTAGTATTCGTTTGTTTTGTTTGATCAGTGAGTTAAGTTTTGCCAATAATTTTAAACCGCGCTCGCTGTTTTCTGCGTTGATTGAAGGTGTAGGGGTAGGCGTTAAGCATGGCGCTAAAATTGAAGACATTAATGGAGTTCCTTTAAATTTTAGGCAGTTTTTAGCACGCTGCTTTATCCTTGGTCGCCAAATGAAAAAGCAAACTCGTGTGGGTGAACATGTGGGGCTCATGATGCCGACCACCATCGCCGGTATGGTGAGTTTCTTTTCTCTACAAGCCTATAGACGAATCCCTGCAATGTTAAATTTCAGCATGGGTTTTTATAACTTATTATCCGCTTGTAATACGGCGGAAATTAAGACTATCTACACCTCTAAACAATTTATTGAAACGGCTAAATTAGAAACCTTGGTCGAAGAATTGCTTGCTTCTGGTTTGACCATTCGTTATTTAGAAGAATTTAAAAGCAGCATCCATTTAGGACATAAATTGTCGGGATTGCTTAAAGGAATGCTACCTAAACTAGCCTACCGTTTAATAAGTGACCCAGTGGATCCAGAGCAAAGCGCATTAATTTTATTTACCTCAGGCTCTGAGGGTGTGCCTAAAGGAGTTGCTTTAAGCCATGCGAATATTTTAGCTAACTGTGCACAATTAACATCACGCGTTGACTTTAATTCGCGGGATTACTTTTTTAATGCCTTACCTATATTTCATTGCTTCGGCTTAACCGCAGGTAGTATTTTGCCCTTGATTTATGGTGTACGTTGCTTTTTCTATCCTTCTCCTTTGCATTATAAAATCATTCCTGGTTTGGTTTATAAAACTGGCGCAACCATCATGTTTGGTACGGATACCTTTTTAACTGGTTATGCACGCGTTGCGGATAGCCATGATTTTAACAGCGTACGCTATATTTTTGCTGGAGCAGAAAAGGTTAAACCCGAAACCATTAATTTTTGGAGTCAAACCTTTGGGGTGAAAATTTTTGAAGGTTATGGTGCTACGGAAACTTCACCGGTGATCTCGACTAATTGTCCTTTTGCCAGTTTACCAGGCAGCGTAGGCTTGCCTTTACCCATGATTGAAACACGTATAGAACCTGTGGAAGGTATTAGCAATGGTGGGCGTTTATTTTTACGTGGCCCTAATATTATGCGTGGCTACATACGTGCGGATAAACCAGGCGCTTTAGACAGTCCTCCCAATGGTTGGTACGATACAGGAGATATTGTTAATTTAAGTGCTGATGGTTTTATCACTATTGCTGGACGGGCTAAACGCTTTGCCAAGATTGCTGGCGAAATGGTGTCGCTCACTGCAGTAGAAGGCATTGCCAGTTCTTTATGGCCGGAATTAGTGAATGCAGCGATAAGTAGGAAATGTCCGCGTAAGGGTGAACAGATTTTATTATTTTCAGAATCTCCACATGCTGATAAAGCTGCTTTCGTGAAAAAAGTTCGTGAACAAGGGCATTCAGAATTATTAGTCCCACAACATATTTATCCTGGAAGTAAAGTGCCCATTTTACCTTCGGGAAAAATTGATTATTTATCTTTAGAAAAACAAATTCTGGAAGCTCCTGAGGTTGAAGCGGTAGTGTAGGTTGGGTCGCGACCCAACATAAGCATCTTGAGCG
>SCSO01000246.1 GCA_004297865.1 Legionella sp. | reverse complement strand
CGATCTCTTAACAAGGCTCGATCACCAACCAAAGGCTGCATCAACCCCATCTTTTCATCATTCGTTTCGCCTAAACGCCCATGACCGTACATATCTAAGGCAAAAGCGAGATACCCCATCTCTGCTAAAGCTTTTGCTTTTTGACACGCAAATTCATTTCGACCTGACCAATCATGAGCAATTATCACCGCTGGTTGTGGCGTGTCAATGGAATCATCATACGCTAAAAAACCATGTAATTCTTGCTCGCCATGATGATAAATATAATTGGAGGTATGCATAGTATTCCTTTATTAAGCTGAAAATAGCTAAAGAATCTTATCGTTTTTCCAAACTGCTGAAAAGTAGGTTTGGTCTGAATATTTGTAGGTTGGGTCATGACCCAAGAAAAAGCGCAGCGACTTCCATTTAATTAGAGAAGTATGAAGTCGCTTCGCTCTGTTGTTGGGTCGCGACCCAACCTACATTTAATAAACAAGCCGCAAAAAGCTGTATTTTTAAAAAGTAAAAAGCTATTATTCATTCAACGTGTTCACTAAAGGAAATAATGAACAGCACAAATTCCTCATTAATTATTCGCTTACCGAATTGGGTTGGTGATGTGGTCATGGCCTTGCCCACTATAAAAGCACTACGCGAACAAGGTATTTCCTTGCAACTTTTAGGAAAACCATGGATCAACGATTTATTAGCTGCCCTTGATTTACCCTTATTCACTCTAGAAAAAAAATTTTGGGCTACTCGAAATAAAATCGCCCAAATTCCTGCGGATAAAATAGTATTGTTAACTAATAGTTTCTCCAGTGCCCTATCAGCTCGCCTAGCGAATAAACAAGTGATTGGTTATAGCACTGATCATCGAAGTTTTTTACTAAAGCAAAGTTTGACACCCTCTGCTTCTGTGCATGAAGTGAATTACTTTTGGAATATTGCGGCTTTTGCTTGCCAATACTGGTTTCCCGAAATTTACTGGCCACAACATTTACCGTCAACCATTCATTTACCCTTATGCGAAAAAGCTTTAACACGCGTCAAAGAATTACTGGCTGCTCAAAAGATACAACAACCCTTCTGGGTACTTTGTCCTTTCGCGCAAGGTACAGGGATTAATAATCAATCCAAAATCTGGCCTTTTTGGTCCGAATTATCCGCCGCTTTAAAGGATAAAATGCTTTTAGTTTGTCCAGGGCCTCAAGAAGAGTCGCAAGCGGCTCACTTAGTTCCCCATGCACGTGCGTTAACCGGATTAAATCTTGCCGAATATGCTGCACTTCTGTCCTTAGCTGAACAGGTTATTGCTAATGACAGTGGGCCTATGCACATGGCAGCAGCACTTAATCCGCATACTTTAGGACTGTTTGGTGTGAGTAAACCACAAAGAACCCAGCCTTGGGGTGGAACCTATCTGGGTTCTGATACCCAATGGCCTTCTCTAGACACTGTTTTGGCGCAATTAAAAATATTTAAATAACCAAGGATGTACTATGTTTTTAAGAAATTTTACTGAATTCACTTTGAATAATAGTGGTGCTGCAGGAGAAGCTTTACATCATTATATTCATCAATCGCATGCAAAATCTTTCAATTCTTTCTTTTTTCAAACCTATGAAAGTCATACTCATGCTTTACATAAAAGTTTAACCATTTTAAGTGGCCCGCTACTCTTATCCGCTTATGCCTTAAACTGTGTAGTTCAGTTTTTATCTTATGGTGCGCAATCCATCTCGCTTTTTCTTCAGGGTGAAACTGATAAGGGTGGCGAGGCATTAGTGGAATCAATCCTCTATCTGCTAGTAGGCTTAGTGACTGCAAGTTTAGCCTTTGTTAGTCCATTAATTAATTTAGTGGATTTAGGGGGTAGTGGGATTAGTTCGTTGATGGATAAACGGGATGCTCATTCGATAACTAATGGTAGTCCGGGAATAAAATAAATTGATTAAAAGGGTTGGGCTTTACAGCCCAACACATCAAGCCTCAATAAACTGACGCAATTTCTTCATGGCATTTTTTTCCAACTGACGTACACGCTCCGCGGATACCCCGTATTTTTCTGCCAAATCATGTAAGGTCAATTTTTCTTCGGCTAGCCAACGTTGTTGTAGGATATCCTGACTGCGTTCATCCAACTGCTCCAAGGCAAAAAGCAATCTTTCGCGGCCTTGTTCGCCGGTATCTTCTTTTTCGAGGATATGGGCAGGATCATCACCTGCATTAAACAAGTACCGTTCTGGCGATTTATAAGCGTCTTCTTGATCATCTAGCTCAGGCGCATCGTAAGGAAGATCCATTGCGGAGACATGTAAACGTTGCTCCATGAGCAACACGTCTTCGCGGCTTACGCCCAAATCTTTAGCCACGGCGTCTACTTCTTCTTTGCTAAACCAACCTAAACGATTCTTCATTTGGCGCAAATTAAAAAATAATTTACGTTGCGCCTTGGTGGTCGCTACTTTGACAATACGCCAGTTACGTAAAACGAATTCATGAATCTCCGCCTTAATCCAATGGACTGCGAAAGAAACCAAACGGACTCCCATTTTCGGGTCGAATCGTTTTACTGCTTTCATGAGACCGACACTACCTTCTTGAATGAGATCATTCAAAGGTAAACCATAACCTAAATAACCCCGGGCAACACGCACCACATAGCGTAAATGAGCAAGAACCAAACGGCGTGCGCTCTCTAAGTCGCCCTCAGAATGAAAACGCTCTGCACAAGCCATTTCTTCTTCTAAAGTTAGCATAGGGATCTGATTTACACGACTGATGTAGGCATCGATACTACCTACAGGCAGA
>SCSO01000245.1 GCA_004297865.1 Legionella sp. | reverse complement strand
TGAAAGTTTCGCTAATTGATTAATCGTATATGCCACTATTGCACTCCTCTAACTGACAATGTTCACGATAAAGGTTAACGCAACGGCAAGGTCAAGTATTTTTTTCAATGAGATTAACAATCGATAATTACACAGAAGTTTTTTGTAAAAATCAATTCAAATATCAGCAAATAAGGTATGCTTACAGGTGAATGAATTGGGCTAATAATGCCGAGGTGATGAAATTCATAAATTAAATATTGATTACCAAAAAATTAAGCTTATTCCCGCAACATTAAATGATTACCCAGTAATTCAAAATTTAGCGCGATTTTATGCCTATGATATGAGTGAATATTTAGGTCATGAAGCAGGGTGGGAATTTGCTGAAGATGGTTTATACGAATGTATAGACTTTAAAAAATATTGGGAGGATAAGGATTCTTTTCCGTTTCTAATCCGTTATGACAATGAACTAGTAGGTTTCGTCATTGTGGATAAAAAGGGAAGTGATTCTACGGTTGACTTTAATATGGCCCAATTTTTTATAGCACGAAAATTTACTCATAAAGGAATTGGTCGACATGTTGCTGAGCACTGCTTTAAAAAGTTTCCCGGAGAATGGGAAGTGATGGTTATCCCAGGTAATGAAGGGGCTTATCGTTTTTGGTACGCCACCATTAAAAAATTCACTGCGAACCATTTCAGCGAATATTCTCGTGAGATTGCTCATTTTAACAATAGCAAAAAAAATATTTTTAGATTGAATAGTTTGATATAAGCAAGGAGCATTGCTGATGGACCCCATTATTTTAAAAGGAGAGTTTTGCAGTTTAGTGCCGCTTACTTTGGATCATCATGATGAGCTTGTGGAATCTGCACATGACGGCGAACTATGGCGACTTTGGTATACCTTTGTACCAAAGCCGGAATTAATGAAAGAGCAAATTCGTATCCGACTTCAGATGCAAGCAGAGGGTAGCATGATTCCTTTTGCTGTCATCGCTAACGATACTGGTAAGGCAATAGGTACCACTAATTTTATGAACATCGATTCGACCAATCGACGAATAGAAATAGGCGGTACTTGGTATCGCAAAAGCAGTCAACGTACGGCAATTAATACTGAATGCAAACAATTACTCTTAACCCATGCTTTTGAAATCATGGATTGTATCGCTGTGGAATTTAGAACCCACGCATTTAATCAACCAAGTCGATCGGGAATTGAACGTCTCGGTGCTAAATTGGATGGCATCTTACGCAATCATATGATCATGCCCAATGGAACACTACGAGATACTTATGTTTATAGCATCATTGCTAGTGAATGGCCTGCGGTTAAAACCCATTTAGAATTTTTAAGCAGTTGAGCATTGCGTCGAAGTGAGCTTAATAGCCTTGATGAGATAAACACATCAAGGCTACAAGAGCTTGGTATTATTGATTATAAGTCAAAATCAATACCCACTGTTCCCATATTGTAGATTTGCGACGGAATATCTAAGTGCCAAGCGGAGGTTGCAGCATGTCCTGGGGCTATTGTAGAGCCAAAAATGAAATTGCTTGGTGCAATATATAAAAATCGATATTCTGCGAAGATATTTAAATTAGGATTTACATCATAACGAAATCCTATTTTAGGTTGTGCTGCAAAGGTAGCTGCTTTATCGTCTGTTGTAGAAAAATGGTTAACGCCAGCTTCTAATGGATTTACTTGCAGAGAAAATGCATCAGAAATCGAAATGACGGCTGAACCTATACCTACTCCTACATAGGGTCTAAATTTTTGGAACATGGAATTGTTAGCATTCAAAACCGCATTCACTAGAAAAACGCCGGTGTTTGCCCCATAAGTAAGCGCAAAATCATGCTCGCTCAGTCTAGAAGAGGTATCGTTACTT
>SCSO01000244.1 GCA_004297865.1 Legionella sp. | reverse complement strand
ACGTCATACTCCATTCTTCAACGGCTATAGACCACAATTCTATTTCAGAACGACAGACGTGACAGGTACATGTGACCTTCCTTCTGGGGTTGAAATGGTTATGCCAGGTGATAACGTACAGCTGACCATCAATCTGCATGCACCTATTGCGATGGATGAAGGTTTACGTTTCGCAATTCGTGAAGGTGGCCGTACTGTAGGCGCCGGTGTTGTTGCGAAAATTATAGAGTAAGATGTGTTAACGTGTGTTGGCATGGATAAAACCATGCCAATGATTTAGGCCAGTAGCTCAATTGGCAGAGTGGCGGTCTCCAAAACCGCAGGTTGGGGGTTCGATTCCCTCCTGGCCTGCCAACTTACCAAGTAAATATGAACAGTTCAAACACAGGACATTTTAAATTGAAAGACGCATTCTCATGGTTAGCCATTGCGCTAATTACCGTGGGTGCATTTATTTGTACTTACTACTACCATTTTTCAGGCCCAATTCAGGCTGTTATTTGGATAGGCTGGTTTGTTCTGACCTTGTTGTTTGGCTATATGACAACCAAGGGACAGGAAGTGTTTCAATTTGCCCAAGAGGCAAAGATTGAGTTGCTTAAAGTGGTTTGGCCTACACGACAAGAAACAATTCAAACAACCACAATAGTCATGGTTATGGTAACGCTCACAGGATTTATCCTTTGGGGCGTAGATTCTATGATGATGTGGGTAATTGCAAAATTAACGCATTTAGGGTGAATACGGTGGACGAACACAAAACAAAACAGTGGTACGTTGTACATGCCTATTCAGGATACGAAAATTTCGTAATGCGCGAAATTACTTCAAGAGCGATACATCATAATTTACAAGATAGAATCGGTGAAGTAGTAGTACCCTCTGAAGAAGTTGTTGAAATGCGTTCAGGACAGAAACGTAAAAGTACACGTAAATTTTTCCCAGGTTATGTATTGGTCAATATGGTGATGGATGACCAAACTTGGCATATGGTAAGAGCTATACCCAGAGTCTTAGGCTTCATAGGTGGCACTAGCCAAACGCCTACGCCCATTACTGACAAAGAAGCCCAATCTATTATGCAAAGAGTTGAAGATGGGGTGACTAAACCAAGGCCTAAAGTACTATTTGAACCTGGTGAAGTGGTCCGTGTGAAAGAGGGGCCTTTTGTTGACTTTAATGGTGTGGTCGAAGAAGTCAACTACGAGAAAAACAGATTAAGAGTAGCAGTTCTGATTTTTGGGCGTTCAACGCCTGTAGAACTTGAGTTTAGCCAAGTAGAAAAAACCTAGGCGAATTAACTTAAGAGTATAGTAGTGAGCATTCATATATTTATAGATGAATGTTTTTTGTAACGGGGAGCTATTAAATGGTGCTTGTTAAATAAGTACTCATCGATAATAGCGTCATTACCCATAAGGAGTCAAAATGGCTAAAAAAGTAGATGCATATATTAAATTGCAAATTCCAGCAGGAAAAGCAAACCCAAGTCCACCAGTAGGACCTGCTTTAGGTCAGCGTGGTGTGAACATTATGGAATTCTGTAAAGCGTTCAATGCTGCAACCCAACAAATGGAGCAAGGTTTACCTACTCCAGTAGTTATTACTGTTTATACGGATCGCAGCTTTACCTTTATCACTAAAACTCCACCGGCTTCGGTTCTTTTAAAGAAAGCAGCTGGTATTCAAAGCGGAAGTGGTACCCCGAACACGAAGAAAGTTGCCAAGCTTAATGTTAAGCAACTGGAAGAGATTGCGAAGATGAAGGAGCCTGATTTAACTGCTGCGGATCTTAAAGCAGCCGTTAGAACAATTGCAGGTACTGCTCGCAGTATGGGTATCGACGTTGAAGGCTTAGAATAAGGGGTTATCATGGCAAAGACGACAAAAAAACAGAAACAAATTGATAAATTAGTTAAGCTTAATACGCTATATAGCGTTAGTGAGGCTGTAGAAATATTAAAACAAATCGCATCATCTAAATTTAACGAGAGTGTTGATGTATGCATTGGGCTTGGTGTTGATCCTAAGAAGTCAGATCAAGTTGTTCGATCTTCTACAAACCTTCCTAAGGGTACTGGAAAAACTGTTCGAGTAGCAGTATTTGCACAAGGTGATAATGCCACAAAAGCAAAAGATGCTGGTGCAGATATAGTAGGATTCGAAGATTTAGCAGAATCAATTAAAGGTGGCGCAATGGACTTCGATGTAGTCATTGCAACCCCAGATGCTATGCGTTTAGTAGGGCAATTAGGTACAGTATTGGGACCAAGAGGTTTAATGCCTAACCCTAAAGTAGGAACTGTGACTACTAACGTTGAAGCTGCAGTTAAAGATGCCAAGTCAGGTCAGGTACGCTATCGTACGGATAAGAATGGTATAATTCACTGCTCCGTGGGTAAAGTAAGCTTTAAAGCAGAGGATATTTTTGAAAACCTTATCGCTTTAATCACTGACCTAAGAAAAGCTAAACCTGCTTCATCAAAAGGTCAATATCTTAAGAAAGTATACCTGACTTCAACTATGGGTCCAGGTTTACCTATTGATATTTCCACTTTATCTGTGTAAGATAAGTACCCATTTTCACGAATTCACGGCATTGATTAGGTTCCATGCCGTCGAAGACCGCAGGTGCTTCGGCTTAATTTCCTGCGCAGACGGTGAACCGGCTCAGAGTATCTGAACGGCCACCATAACTGTCAAATCTCTAATGATTTGTACAACTTAGGAGGTCAGTAGCGTGACATTAAATTTAGCTGGAAAAAAAGCCGTAGTTGAAGAGGTAACCGCTGTTGCTTCTAAGGCAATTTCAGCAGTAGTTGCTGATTATCGTGGTTTAACTGTAAATCAAATGACTCAATTACGTAGTCAGGCACGCAAATCCGGTGTTTATTTACGAGTTGTAAGAAATACTTTAACAAGAAGAGCATTCAAAGGCACTGAATTTGAATGTTTAAATGACCTACTAGTAGGTCCGTTATTTATTGCTTTATCTCTAGAAGCTCCGAGTGATGCTGCAAGATTACTCAAAGATTTCATTAAAACATTCGATAAACTTGAAATCAAAGCATTGTCTGTTGGCGGGAAGATTTATCAACCGAATCAAATTGATGCGGTTGCGAGCTTACCTACACGTGATGAAGCGATTGCTAAGTTAATGTATGTAATGAAGGCACCAATTGAGAAACTTGCTCGTACTTTAGCTGAGCCGCATGCGAAATTAGTAAGAACGCTTGCTGCAGTAAAAGACGCGAAAGAAAAGTAAACCATTTATATCAATTTATTTAGGAGCTAGTAATGGCTGTGTCAAAGAATGAAATTTTAGATACTATATCTAACATGTCTGTTATGGAAGTTGTTGAGCTTATCGAAGCTATGGAAGAGAAGTTTAACGTATCTGCTGCTGCCGCTGCTGTTGCAGTTGCTGCACCAGCTGCTGCCGCTGCTGCAGGCGAAGAACAAACCGAATTTACTGTAGTAATGACTAGCTTTGGTGCTAACAAAGTAGGCGTTATTAAATCAATTCGTGAAATCACTGGTTTAGGTTTAAAAGAAGCTAAAGACCTAGTTGAAGGTGCACCTGCAACAGTTAAAGAAGGTGTATCTAAAGACGAAGCAGCATCTATCAAGAAAGCTCTTGAAGAAGCTGGTGCAACAGCTGAAGTTAAATAATCAAGATCCACTAGTTATACAGGACCCAGCCATGTTTTCATGGCTGGGTTTATGCGTTTGAAGATATCACTAATTTAAAGAGGAACCACCATGGCCGCTGCAGCTAAACCTCATTTATCACATGCTGAGATGAACAGAATTCGCAAAAGCTTTGAAAAGCGTCCGAATATAATGCCCATCCCTAACTTGCTCCGTATTCAGCGTAAATCTTATGAAGATTTTTTACAGCCGGATTGCAAACCAGGTGATCAGCTTAATACAGGTTTACATGCTGCTTTCTCTTCAGTATTTCCTATTGAAAGTTTTTCTGGTAACGCCAGACTTGAGTATATGGGTTATAAACTCGGAGAGACCGCGTTTGACGTTCGTGAGTGTAAACTCCGTGGTTTAACATATTCTGCACCATTGCGTGTAAAAATTAGATTAGTAGTATTGGATAAAGATGCTACTGAAGATCCAAAGCCTATTAAAGACATCAGAGAACAAGATGTATTTATGGGAGAAATTCCTTTAATGACGGATGTCGGTACCTTCGTTATAAATGGTACGGAGCGTGTAGTTGTTTCTCAGTTACATCGTTCTCCTGGGGTAATTTTCGAACATGATAAAGGTAAAACCCATTCTTCTGGTAAATTACTTTATTCCGCACGTATTATTCCTTACCGTGGTTCTTGGTTAGATTTTGAATTTGATCCTAAAGATTGCGTGTATGTACGTATCGACAGACGTCGTAAACTTCCTGTCAGCATTTTGTTACGTGCATTAGGCTATGAAACTGAAGAAATTCTTGCTGAATTCTTCGAAATTACTCACTGTTACGTTAAAAACGGTGAATACCATATTGAATTAATCCCGCAACGATTAAGAGGTGAAATTGCATCTTTTGATATCGTAATTCCTGAAACGGGTGAGCTGATTGTTGAGCAGGGTCGTCGGATTACTGCTAGACATATTAAGTTAATGGAAAAAGCTCAAATGAAGGATCTCATTATTCCACGAGATTACTTAGTAGGAAAAATATTAGCTAAAAATATCATTGATACTGAAACGGGTGAGTTCGTTGCCCAAGCCAATGACGAGATAACTGATGAGCTACTCGATAAAATGGCAGAATTGGGTATTCTTAATATCGATATGATTTATACCAATGATTTAGATCATGGCTCATATATTTCAGATACCTTAAAAATTGATCCTACTTCTAATCAATTAGAGGCATTGGTAGAAATTTATAGAATGATGCGACCAGGCGAGCCACCAACAAAAGAGGCCGCTGAAGCATTATTCAAAAACTTATTTTTTGTTGAAGATCGCTATGATCTTTCTGCAGTAGGTCGTATGAAATTTAACCGTCGTGTTGGTCGTAAAAATGACGACGGTCCAGGTACTTTAACTAAAGAAGACATTATGTCGGTCATTAAAACCTTAATCGACATTCGTAACGGTATAGGTATGGTGGACGATATTGACCACTTAGGTAACCGTCGTGTGCGAAGTGTTGGTGAGATGACTGAAAACCAATTCCGTGTCGGTTTGGTACGGGTTGAGCGTGCTGTAAAAGAAAGATTAAGTTTAGCTGAGTCTGAGAATTTAATGCCTCAAGACTTAGTCAATGCTAAACCAGTCTCTGCAGCAATTAAAGAATTCTTTGGTTCTAGCCAGTTATCGCAATTTATGGATCAAGTAAATCCTCTTTCAGGTGTGACCCATAAGCGCCGTGTATCAGCCTTAGGCCCAGGTGGTTTAACTCGTGAGCGAGCTGGTTTCGAAGTGCGTGACGTTCATACCACTCACTACGGAAGAGTTTGTCCAATTGAGACTCCTGAAGGTCCAAACATTGGTTTGATTAACTCTTTATCTGTTTACGCACAAACAAATGAGTACGGTTTCATTGAAACGCCTTGTCGTAAAGTAATTGATGGTCGAGTGACTGACGAAATTGAATATCTGTCTGCGATTGAAGAAGTTGATCAATACATCGCTCAATCTAGCGTAGCAGTAGATGCAAAAGGGAATATCCTAGCGGATCTAGTACCTTGTCGTCATCAAAACGAATTTTCTTTGACTACACCAGACAAGATCAATTATATGGACGTATCACCAAAACAGATCGTTTCGGTGGCTGCTTCTCTAATCCCTTTCCTTGAGCATGACGATGCGAACCGTGCATTGATGGGTTCCAACATGCAACGTCAAGCCGTCCCAACATTGCGTTCGGAAAAGCCGCTTGTAGGTACTGGAATGGAGCGAACAGTTGCGTCTGATTCTGGAGTATCAGTAGTTGCTAAACGTGGTGGAGTAATTGACCTCGTTGACGCTTCACGTATTGTGGTCCGCGTTAACGATGATGAAACCACTGCAGGTGAAACTGGGGTTGATATTTATAACCTGACGAAATACTTCCGTTCAAACCAGGATACTTGTATCAACCAGCGTCCTATAGTTTCAACGGGTACTCGTATTCAAAAAGGTGACATTTTAGCCGACGGTCCTTGTACCGATATGGGTGAATTAGCACTAGGACAAAATCTCTTAGTCGCATTCATGCCTTGGAATGGATATAACTTCGAGGATTCGATTCTTCTCTCTGAACGTATTGTACAAGATGATCGTTTCACCACAATTCATATTGAAGAATTAACCTGTATAGCTCGTGATACCAAATTAGGTACGGAAGAAATTACTGCGGATATCCCTAACGTAGGTGAGTCTGCATTATCCAACCTTGACGAATCAGGTGTAGTTTACATCGGTGCTGAAGTCAGTGCTGGCGATATTTTAGTAGGGAAGGTAACACCTAAAGGTGAAACTCAACTTACTCCTGAAGAAAAACTTTTACGGGCAATTTTCGGTGAGAAAGCATCCGATGTGAAAGACTCTTCATTACGTGTACCTTCTGGTATGAACGGTACCGTTATTGACGTACAAGTATTTACGCGCGACGGTTTAGATAAAGATGCACGTGCAAAAACGATTGAAGAAGAACATTTGGCTCGAGTACGAAAAGACTTAATCGATGAGCGTCGTATTCGCGAAGAAGACATTTATCATCGTGTGTCTACTTTATTGATAGATAAAGTATCTAAAGGTGGTCCAGGTAGTCTTAAGTCTGGAGCTAAAGTCACTAAGGAATATTTGCAAACTGTTGATAGAGAAAAGTGGTTTGATATACGCGTTGATAACGATGAAATAAGTCAACAACTTGAACAATTATCTAAACAATTAGATGCTTTAACCAAACAAATGGAACAACGCTTTAACGATAGTCGTAAAAAAATTATCCAAGGTGATGATTTAGCGCCTGGAGTATTAAAGATTGTTAAAGTCTACATGGCAGTTAAACGTAGAATTCAACCTGGTGATAAGATGGCGGGTCGTCACGGGAACAAAGGGGTTATCTCCATTGTAGTTCCAGTGGAAGACATGCCACATATGGAAGATGGAACAGCAGTGGATATCGTATTGAATCCATTAGGCGTACCATCACGTATGAACATCGGTCAGGTACTTGAAACTCACTTAGGACTTGCAGCAAAAGGACTAGGTAACAAGATTGCTAAGATGCTTGATAGCAAAGAATCTCCTACGGAAATCAAAGCATTTTTACATAAGATCTATAACCATGATGATCTGAAGCGAGTGAATCTTGATCTTTTCAGTGATGCAGAATTAATGCGTCTTGCAGAAAATCTACGAGCAGGTGTTCCTATGGCAACGCCTGTATTTGATGGAGCTTCTGAAGAAGAAATTAAGGCGATGCTCAGTCTAGCTGATTTACCTCTAGATGGTAAAACCACTCTTATTGATGGGCGTACAGGCAATCAGTTCGATAATAAGGTCACTGTCGGATACATGTATATGTTGAAGTTAAATCACTTAGTTGATGACAAAATGCATGCTCGTTCAACAGGTTCTTATAGTTTAGTTACACAACAACCACTAGGTGGTAAAGCACAATTTGGTGGTCAGCGTTTCGGAGAGATGGAAGTGTGGGCACTTGAAGCATATGGTGCTGCTTACACCTTACAAGAAATGTTGACAGTGAAATCAGATGATGTTGGTGGTAGAACAAAGATCTACAAAAATATAGTCGATGGCGACCATCGTATGGACCCAGGTATGCCTGAATCTTTCAACGTATTATTGAAAGAAATCAGAGCGCTGGGAATTGATATCGAGTTAGATCACGATTAATTGTTCAGCGAGACATACTGACTAACCAATTTTTGGAGGCATAGACTTGGCTATTCTAAGTAACGACCCGATGAAAAAAGCACCCGTTATGAGTGATTTACTGGGTATCCTCAAACAACAAGGGCAAAGTGAAGAGTTCAATGCAATTAAAATTGCCTTGGCTTCTCCTGAACTAATCCGTTCATGGTCATATGGTGAAGTAAAGAAACCAGAAACCATCAACTATCGTACGTTTAAACCGGAACGTGATGGTTTATTCTGTGCGAAAACTTTCGGACCTGTAAAAGATTACGAATGCTTATGCGGAAAATACAAGCGCTTGAAGCATCGTGGGGTTATTTGCGAAAAATGCGGTGTGGAATTAGCACTTGCTAAAGTACGTCGTGAGCGTATGGGACACATTGAGCTTGCCAGCCCAGTTGCGCATATCTGGTTCCTAAAGTCACTACCTTCCAGAATAGGTTTGTTGCTTGATATGACCTTAAGGGATATCGAACGCGTACTTTATTTTGAAGCTTTTGTAGTCGTTGACCCTGGTATGACAGAACTTGAGCGTGGCCAATTGCTCAATGACGAAGTCTACCTCGATGCAATGGAACAATATGGCGATGAGTTTGATGCGCGCATGGGTGCTGAAGCTATCCGTGATTTACTACGTCAAATCGACCTAGAAGAAGAAATCAAGAACTTACGTGAAGAATTACCAACGACTAATTCTGAAACGAAAATTAAGAAAATTACTAAACGATTGAAATTACTAGAAGCTTTCTATGAATCAGGTAATAAACCTGAGTGGATGATCATGGATGTATTACCCGTTCTTCCACCTGATCTAAGACCTCTAGTACCACTCGATGGCGGACGTTTTGCTACATCCGACTTGAACGATCTTTATCGTCGAGTAATCAACCGTAACAACCGTTTGAAGCGTTTATTAGACTTAAATGCTCCAGATATTATTGTTCGTAACGAAAAACGCATGCTGCAAGAATCAGTCGACGCCTTATTAGATAATGGACGTCGCGGACGCGCAATCACTGGAACCAACAAAAGACCGCTTAAATCATTAGCTGATATGATTAAAGGTAAGCAAGGTCGTTTCCGTCAAAACCTCTTAGGTAAACGAGTAGACTATTCCGGACGTTCAGTAATCGTGGTAGGTCCTACTTTAAGATTACATCAGTGCGGTTTACCCAAGAAAATGGCTTTGGAATTATTCAAACCATTTATTTTCTCTAAATTAGAATTTAGAGGATTAGCGACTACTATTAAGGCCGCTAAGAAAATGGTTGAGCGTGAAGAATCAGTGGTTTGGGATATTCTTGATGACGTTATTCGCGAACATCCAATCCTCTTAAACCGTGCACCAACCTTACACAGATTAGGTATTCAGGCTTTTGAACCTGTACTTATTGAAGGTAAGGCAATTCAATTGCACCCATTAGTTTGTACAGCGTATAACGCGGACTTCGACGGTGACCAGATGGCGGTTCACGTTCCATTAACCTTAGAAGCTCAGCTTGAAGCACGTTCATTAATGATGTCGACTAACAATATTCTTTCACCTGCAAGTGGTGAGCCGATTATTGTACCTAGTCAGGACGTGGTATTGGGTTTGTATTACCTAACTCGCGAAAAGGTGAATGCTTTAGGTGAAGGTAAAATCTACGTAAGCGCACAAGAAGCTCAGAATTTCTATGAGGCAGGACACTTAGATATCCACGCTAAAATTAAAATTCGTATGCTTAAGGAAGAAGAGGGTTCAACAGAATATCACTTAGTTGAAACCACTGTCGGTCGTGCAATTTTAGCGGAGTTATTACCTAAGGGTATGCCTTTTGCACACATTAACCGTACTATGACCAAAAAGGTTATTTCTAAGGTTATCGATAATTGCTATCGTAATTTTGGACTAAAAGAAACAGTAATTTTTGCTGACCAGTTAATGTATACCGGCTTTAAGTATGCAACACGCTCAGGTATTTCCATTGGTATTGAAGACATGGAAATTCCAGAAGATAAAGCAAGCATTATTGAACATGCTGATAATGAAGTTCGGGAAATCGAATCGCAATTCCGTTCAGGTCTAGTCACCAATGGTGAGCGTTACAATAAAGTAATCGATATCTGGTCTAGAACAAACGAACTAGTTGCCAAGTCAATGATGACTAAGATTGCTACTGAAGATGTCGTTGATATTCATGGCAAAACAGTGAAGCAAGAATCATTTAACCCAATCTTTATGATGGCGGATTCCGGCGCAAGGGGTTCTGCAGCGCAGATTAGACAGCTTGCAGGTATGCGAGGATTGATGGCAGCTCCAGATGGTTCGATCATTGAGACCCCAATTACTGCAAACTTCCGTGAAGGATTGAACGTATTCCAGTACTTCATCTCGACTCACGGAGCGCGTAAAGGTTTGGCGGATACGGCATTAAAAACTGCAAACTCTGGATATTTGACTCGACGTCTAGTTGACGTTGCGCAAGACGTAGTAATTACTGAGCTAGATTGTGGTGTTGATACTGGTATTCTAATGCAACCACTGATTGAGGGTGGAGATATTGTCGAACCGTTACATGAACGTGTTTTAGGTCGTGTCGTGGCTGCCGATGTTTATATTCCTAATCAAACAGAACCAGTGGTTACTGCGGGTACTTTATTAGATGAAGAATGGGTAGAAAAACTTGAAAAACAAGGCGTTGACCAAATCATGGTACGCTCACCTATTACTTGTCAAACCCGTTTCGGCTTATGTGCTATGTGTTACGGCCGTGACTTGGCACGTGGTCACCTCGTCAATACTGGGGAAGCAGTTGGTATTATCGCTGCTCAATCAATCGGGGAACCGGGTACACAGTTAACCATGCGTACCTTCCACATCGGTGGAGCGGCATCAAGAGCCACTGCAGCAAATAATATCCAAATTAAAACGAAGGGTATTATTCGCCTACATAACATTAAGACAGTAACTCATGAAAACAAGAACTTAGTCGCAGTATCTCGTTCTGGAGAGGTTACCATTGTTGATGAGTTTGGCCGCGAGCGTGAGCGCTATAAGTTACCTTATGGTGCGGTCATTTCTGTACAAGATAATTCTCCTGTAGAAGCTGGACAAGTAATTGCAACTTGGGATCCACATACTCACCCAGTTATTTCTGAAGTAACCGGTAACTTGAAATTCGTTGATTTGATTGATGGTATGACCATGAATCGCCAAACTGACGAATTAACTGGTTTAAGTAACATCGTTATTATCGATGCGAAACAAAGAAGTGCTGCTGGTCGTGATTTAAGACCGATGGTGAAGCTAGTTACTAACGATGGCGAAGATATATTCCTAGCTGGAACTAACGTACCTGCTCAATACTATCTACCAGTTGATGCGATTGTTAACTTTGAAGATGGTGGTTTAGTAGGTATCGGTGACGTTATTGCTCGTATTCCACAAGAACGTTCCAAAACTCGCGATATTACCGGGGGTCTACCACGAGTGGCAGACTTGTTTGAAGCACGTAAACCTAAAGACTCAGCAGTAATGGCAGAAGTCTCTGGTTTAGTTAACTTCGGTAAAGAAACGAAAGGAAAACGTCGATTAATCATCAACGTATCCGAAGATCAGTGCCATGAAGAATTAATTCCAAAATGGCGTCATATCTCTGTGTTCGAGGGAGAACATGTTGAACGTGGAGAGATAATTGCTGAGGGTGCTTTAAACCCGCACGACATTTTACGTCTATTGGGTGTCGGTGCTCTAGCAAACTATATCGTCAATGAAGTGCAAGACGTATACCGCTTACAAGGGGTAAAAATTAATGACAAGCACATCGAGACTATAGTAAGACAAATGTTGCGTAAACGCGTCATTACTTTCACTGGGGAATCTAAATTCTTAGTGGGTGAGCAAATCGAAGAAAGCGTAATGCTCCAAGAAAATGACAGATTGGTCGCAGAAGGTAAGATGATTGCTAAGGGAACCCCGATTCTATTGGGTATTACCAAGGCATCATTAGCTACGGAATCCTTCATTTCGGCTGCATCATTCCAAGAAACCACTAGGGTTCTTACGGAAGCAGCGGTTAGTGGAAAAGTGGATGATTTACGTGGATTGAAGGAAAACGTGATGGTTGGACGTCTAATTCCTGCGGGAACAGGCTACACCTATCACCAAGGTCGTAAGGCCAAAAGAGCAAAGGCAGCAGCAGCTGGTGAGCAAGCAGGGCACACAGTTACTGCAAGTGATGTTGAGCACGCGTTGAGTGAGGCACTAAACGCAGACAACCATGATCATTAAGCTGGATTCGAATTCGGCAGGTTTAAACTTGACAAACCTGCCGGAGCTATATAGAATCCGGCCTCCTTATGCATTCGAAATAATCACAAAAGATAGATCGGAGTTAAGTATAAATGGCTACTATTAATCAGTTAGTAAGAAAGCCTCGTGTGGACGTAAAAAAGAAAAGTAACGTACCAGCACTAGAGTCATGTCCACAGAGACGCGGAGTATGTACGCGTGTATATACCACTACACCTAAAAAACCTAACTCAGCGATGCGTAAGGTTGCCCGTGTGCGCTTAACTAATGGATTTGAAGTTTCATCATATATTGGTGGAGAAGGCCATAACCTCCAGGAGCACTCTGTTGTTCTAATTAGAGGTGGTCGTGTTAAGGACTTACCTGGTGTGCGCTATCACACAGTTCGCGGTAGTTTAGATACCTCGGGTGTTGCTGATCGTAAACAAGGTCGTTCTAAGTACGGTACAAAAAAACCAAAAGACAAAAAATAACTGATTGTAGGAATTAGAAATGCCAAGAAGACGCGAAGTACCCAAACGAGAAATTTTGCCAGATCCTAAACATCATAGTGAGCTATTAGCAAAGTTTATTAACGTTTTAATGATTAGTGGAAAAAAATCCACCGCTGAAAAAATTATTTACGGCGCTCTGTCTGTTTTAGATGAGCGTGTTAAGAAAACTAAAAAAGACGATGAAGATGGTGAGTCAGGTTCTACTGGTTCAGCAACGGTTCTTCGTTATTTTGAAGACGCATTAGATAATGTACGTCCCAGTGTAGAAGTACGTTCCCGCCGTGTTGGTGGTGCAACTTATCAAGTACCTGTTGAAGTAAGACATGATCGTAGCATCGCTTTAGGCATGCGCTGGATTGTCCAAGCAGCACGTTCTCGTGGTGAGAAAGGTATGATGTTGCGACTAGCTGGTGAGTT
Source organism: Legionella sp. (assembly GCA_004297865.1). GTDB lineage: Bacteria > Pseudomonadota > Gammaproteobacteria > Legionellales > Legionellaceae > Legionella. The sequence goes on along the minus strand of SCSO01000244.1, from coordinate 1,941 downwards.
GATGGACGCTTTCGAAAGCAAAGGTTCAGCAGTTAAGAAACGTGAAGATACACATAAAATGGCCAAAGCTAACCAAGCCTTTGCTCATTTTAGATGGAACTAAGAGAGAGAAAGACGTGGCGACTCCATTAGAACACTACAGAAACATAGGAATTGCAGCACACGTTGATGCCGGTAAAACAACGACTACCGAGCGTGTTCTATATTATACCGGTATGAACCACAAAATTGGTGAGGTTCATGACGGTGCAGCAACTATGGACTGGATGGTTCAGGAGCAAGAGCGAGGAATTACAATTACCTCTGCTGCTACAACATGCTATTGGTCCGGTATGGATAATCAATTTGATAAACACCGTATCAATATTATCGATACTCCAGGACACGTAGACTTCATGATTGAAGTAGAGCGTTCTTTACGAGTACTCGATGGAGCTGTTGTAGTCTTCGATTCGGTTGCTGGTGTAGAGCCACAATCGGAAACGGTTTGGAGACAAGCCAACAAATATGGTGTACCACGTATTGTATTCGTCAATAAGATGGATAGAATGGGCGCAAATTTCCATCGCGTGGTGAAACAAATTAAACAACGACTGGGCTCAAGTCCGGTCGTTGTTCAATTACCAATTGGTTCTGAAGAAGCTTTCATTGGTGTGGTTGATATTATCAAAATGAAAGCCATCCAATGGGATGAAGACAATAAAGGAATGACCTTTACGTATCAAGAGATTCCAGCGGAAATGAAGGCTGAGTGTGCTGAATATCGTGCATTAGCAATCGAGGCAGCTGCAGAAGCGTCTGAAGAACTGATGGAAAAATATCTCGAAGGTGAGGAATTCACTGAAAAAGAGATTAAACAAGCACTTAGAGAATTAACTGTAACTAACAAAATCGTCCCAGTATTCTGCGGATCGGCCTTTAAAAATAAAGGCGTTCAAGCAGTATTAGACGGGGTTATTGAGTATTTACCATCACCTATAGATGTTCCAGATATCAGTGGAATAGATGAATATGGCGATGAAACGCACCGTACAACTAGTTACGATGCGCCTTTCTCTGCATTAGCTTTTAAAATAGCTACTGACCCTTTCGTCGGTACTTTAACCTACTTCCGAGCTTATTCTGGTGTGGTTAAATGCGGTGATACGGTTTATAACTCAGTGAAAGGTAAAAAAGAGCGTATAGGTCGTCTGTTACAGATGCACGCTAACTCTCGTGAAGAGATAAAAGAAGTTCGCGCAGGCGATATAGCTGCTGCAGTTGGATTAAAGACTGTGACGACTGGTGATACGCTTTGTGATGTTGATAACTTCGTAATATTAGAAAGAATGGACTTCCCCGATCCTGTTATTGCAGTTGCGGTAGAGCCTAGAACCAAAGCAGACCAAGAAAAAATGGGTATCGCTTTAGGTAAACTTGCGCAGGAAGATCCGTCCTTCAGAGTTCATACCGATGAAGAATCTGGGCAAACCATTATTCAGGGTATGGGTGAGCTTCATCTTGAAATTATCGTTGATCGTATGAGACGTGAATTCAATGTGGAAGCTAACGTTGGTAAACCGCAGGTAGCTTATCGTGAAACGATAAGACAATCAGTAGAACAAGAAGGTAAGTTCGTCAGACAATCAGGTGGTCGTGGACAATACGGACACGTATGGCTGAAGATCGAACCTCAAGAGCCAGGTAAAGGCTATGAATTCGTTAATGCTATCGTAGGTGGTGTGATTCCGAAGGAATACATTCCTGCTGTAGATAAAGGGGTTCAGGAGCAATTACAAAATGGGGTTATTGCTGGATATCCAGTCGTTGATGTCAAAGTTACTCTATTTGATGGTTCATTCCACGAAGTGGATTCTAGTGAAATGGCATTTAAGATTGCCGGTTCACAATGTTTCAAGCAGGGTGCATTAAAAGCTAAACCCGTCTTGCTTGAACCAATTA
>SCSO01000523.1 GCA_004297865.1 Legionella sp. | reverse complement strand
GCCTGGCGCTCGGTGTCGGAAATCTGCGGCAGCATCTTGTTGGACTTCATCCAGTTCATCAGTAGACCGAACATGGCTTTGCTCCTGTAGGGAAGGGAAAGAGAAATCAGTGGCCGGCCGCGGCGCTGGCGCCGGGCTGGAAGCGGAAGACGGGGTAGGGCGCATGCGCGGCGACGCTCGACGGCGGCAGTCCGATCACCTGATGCAGCGCCGAGCCGGTGACGTAGAGCCAGCCGTCCGGGCCGAAGGAGAGACCGTCTGGCCAGCGCAGTCGTTCGGTCTTGATCAGCGTCTGCATCGCGCCGGTCTCCGGCGCATAGCGGACGATGGCGGAGTGTTCGAGGTCGGTGAGATAGACGCGGCCCTCGTCGTCCGTCGTGATGCCGTCGGACATGGTCTTCAGCGCGAGCGTTTCGACTTTCTCCGCGAGCTGTGCGGACGACAGCGCAAGGTCGCGCAGGTCGCGGGTGCGTATGCGGTAGAGGCGCTCGCTGGTGATCGGCGCGTAGTACAGCCATTGGTCGTCGCGCGACAGCGCGATGGAATCGACGCCGGGGCGGATCGCGACCAGACCGAAGGCTTCCATTGCGCGGCCCTGGACGACGGCGATGTAGTCGTCGGGCGTGACCGAGACATGCTGCTCCAGCAGCCGGCGCGCGGTGCCGGTTGCGACATCGACCACCACCAGCGCGGGTTTGTGGCCGAAGAAGCTGGCATCGGCGATGTAGATCGTGCTGCCATCGGCCGAGACCTGCAGGTCGTTGTAGTGCGAGCCCAAGCCCGAAATGGCGCGGTCGAAGACGATCTCGCGCAGCGGCTTGCCGCTGGCAATATCGAAGCCAACGAGGCGCACCGGCTGCATGCCGTGATGGCCGTTGTCGAGCGCCCACAGACGATTTTGCGCATCGATGCGGATACCGAGCACATCGACGAACTGCGCCTGCGCTTCCACGCTCGGCCAGGGCTGCATACGGCCGTCGATCAGCTCCACCAGTGACAGGCTGGGCGTGGCCTCCGGATGCAGCGTCACGAAGACGCGGCCGTCGGCGGACACCGCGATGTCGCCGAGCTGCCCACCCCGCCCGG
>SCSO01000243.1 GCA_004297865.1 Legionella sp. | reverse complement strand
GGCATTCCTATGGCTTATGTTGCCTCAGGTGTTCCTTTCGACAGTCAAATGTTAGTGTTATTTTTAATCAATTTTGCCTGGATAGTAGCTTATGACACCATGTATGCTATGACGGATAAGGATGATGATTTACTTATTGGAGTTAAATCCACCGCTATCTATTTTGCCTCTTATGATTTAGCAATCATCGCGAGTTTATTCATTTTATTACAGAGTTTATGGTTTTATTGGGCCACTTCAATACAAGCCCATTTAGGCTTTTATGGTCTGTGGCTAGTTGGGGTCAATCTCTTAATTTATCAACAATATTTAATCAGTGAACGCATCCCCCAGCGTTGTTTTAAAGGGTTTTTAGCGAGCGTTTATTACGGTGGGATCATGTGGCTAGCGGTGATATTTGCCTAAGGTTCGATAAAAGGTATTCCAAAAGGGCTGACTGACACAATAATTTAGCTTTGCATGGTCATGATGCTTTTGATGCTCTTCTTTAAAGTGGTTTAAAAACTTGGATTCCGAAGGCGCAGCATGGTGTATTAAATGATGGATACTGATATACCAGAGATAGCCAAAAGTGATACCTGCAACAAAGGCGCAACCTAACTTATTCCCCAGCAAAGCCGTAAAAATGATATAAAAAATCAGTAATAGAACAGTAGTAACGTAGGGTGGAGAAGAAACATAAGATTGGGGAAGTTTATGGTGAATCAAATGCAGTTTTTTGATTTGCTTGAGCTTGCCATGATAAAGAAAACGATGAAAACCGTACTCAAGCAGGGCTCCATAGAATAATATTCCAGCAATAAATAGGCATAGAACTGAAGAGTCTAATTGAGCGTATTTTGCTAAATACAAGAAATCCACCATCAGGAAGATAGGTAATTGGACAAAATCACCATAATAATTAAATTTGTCTAATTTACTACCATCGATGCTTTCTATCTGTAACTCACTCATAGTAATAGGCCAAAAAATAACACATTGATTTTGTTCTAAGTATAGACAGTTAATTGGATTTTGTGGAATGGATAAGTATTTGAACTAATCGCTCAAGGCATCTAACAAGCTGCTTGCACCAATACGAAACCATGTTTTATCAATAGGCTTACTTAGCATCAATTCCGCTAATTGCGCATATTCTTGAGCCTGCGTAGGGGTTTTAATACCACCCGACACTTTTAAGCCTACTGGCTTTTGTTTATATTGAATAGCCTTCAAAATAGTAAAGGCAGCCGGTAAACTGGCTCCTTGCGAGATTTTACCCGTAGAGGTTTTTAGAAAATCGCAACCAATATCAATAAGCTCAAGTGACAAATTATAAAGTATCTCTAAATCTGCAAATGCCCCAGTTTCTATAATTACTTTTAAAGTCAGTTGTTCACTATGGCATAAATGCCACACCGCCTGACAGGCCTCTAAAGCTTGACCATGCTGGCCCGACAAATAATTGGAATAGGGGAGAACATAATCAATTTCCGTAGCACCAAACTCTTTAGCCGCAAGAATTTGCTCAAGACTTTTAGCCAAATTCTCTGTACCAGTAGGAAAATTAATGACTGTAGCTAGTTCTATCGGTTTTAATGGGCTAAAGATGGACAAATGTTGTGGGTATACGCAAACGGCTGCAACTTGAGCCGTTTCCGCTTTTTCTTTTAATTTAAGCAAGGCTGCTACGTCGGCTTGTTCATCCAGCAAAGTTAAATCCATGCAGGCTATGAGCTGCTTTGAGGAAATGGAAATCTGCGTAAACTCAGCAAAGATTTCAGCAAACTCTGCTGTAATGCTCATTTGAGTCCTTGAATATACTCTTTGATCAATTTATTTAAAGTATTTGCTGCACTTGCGGCCATATCTACTACCGCTTCGTGGCTATGGCTAGATTTCGCAAGACCGGTAGCATAATTAGTAATCGTCGCAATAACAGCAACCTTCATACCGCAGTGATTAGCGACTAAAACTTCTGGCACCGTTGACATGCCCACCGCATCAGCGCCTAACAGTTTAAATGCGCGAATTTCAGCAGCGGTTTCATAATTAGGCCCCAAAACGGAAACATAAACCCCTTGGGCTAAATCAATACCATTTTTTTCTGCAATGTTTAATAAATCCTGACGCATGGTTTTATCATAGGCATTGTCTAAGGGATAAAAGCGTGGACCAAATTCTTCATCGTTAGGACCAATTAAAGGGTTACTGGGTTGGAAATTAATATGATCACTAATCAACATAAGTTGTCCAGGACCTACATCCTCGCGCAAAGAACCAGAAGCATTCGTCGCAAGAAAATACTCACAACCTAATAGTTTCAAGGTTCTAATATAGGTTTTGACGGTCTCATAATTTTCTAGGCCTTCATAAGTATGAGCACGGCCTTGTAAACACACTACCGCCACATCTTTCCAATAACCGAGAATTAAATTGCCACCATGACCTTGAACCGTCATTTTGGGGAAACCAGGTAGATCTGCATAATTTATAAAAGTGGTATTTTCTAATTCTTCCGCAAATTGGCCTAACCCAGAGCCTAAAACCACCCCAATCCTGGGTTTAAATTCGGGATGTAATTTCTTAATGTGATTTGCTGCTAAATGAGCATAAACCTGTTGATTTTCAGGGTTAGTCATAGAAGTATCCTATTCGGGTTTAAAATCAAAATCGAAAGCCAGAGGCAAGACGTTATCTATAGTCAACGTATGAAAAATACTATCTTTATTGCATAAATGTATTTGCGTATGCGTATCAGCAAACTCATGAATACGCTGTCTGCAAGCACCACAAGGTGAGCAAAGCAGATTATTATCAGCAAGAATGACAATGCTTTTTATAGACTGTTCACCGGAACTGACCATTTGGCAAATGGCTGAGGCTTCCGCACAAATGGTAAGCCCATAAGAGCTATTTTCTACATTCACACCAGTATAGAAATTTCCTTGAGCAGTATAGATAGTTGAAGCCACTCTAAAGTGTGAGTAAGGCGCATAAGCATTAACTAATGCTTTATATGCACTAGATATCATTTGACTAGTTATTTTATCCATTCAGAACCTCAATTGGGGCGAAAAGAATATACTAAATTATTAGGGGGATATACAAGTAAAATCGTTGCTGTCTGGAGCAAAGTCTTGCATTACAGGCGAATAATTAGAGAAAAGATCAACATGAGGACCTGGATTAAGCAGAGATACTGAGCTGTTTGGAGTATTGGAACCTAAAGCACTTCGTAATAGACTATAACTACCTGGTGTGGTTGATGGGGAATCTGGACGAAAATTAGCATCCACCCAATATTCCACGGCATAAATGCCGGTGGCTATGCTTAAAATAGTGCTAGTAAGAAATATTGCTAAAGCAATTTCAGGAAAGCACAGTGCTAGCGTTTCTGCTAGGGCTTCCACTAAAGAAATCATAGTCAGCGCCATAGCATAAGTTACATAGGAGTATTGCTGGCGACGAGAGAAATTATCATCCCATAGCGAGGGATTGTTCAGTTTATGATATTCACTTATTGCCCAGATAATATTGCTAATCAAAAATGCCCAAGCAGTAGGGACTACTAATGGGGGAAAATAAATAGCAATAATACTCATTATACAAGCGACGAGCCCTAAAGAAGCAGATAAGAGATGTTGCTCCCGAAATTGCGCAAACCCATACCATTCTTTTTGCAAACGTGCTCGATCTGGGTGAATAAAACTACTGACTAACCATAAGAGATAAGCGGAGGAATAAATCCCTAATGCGCTCAAATCAATGGCAGTTGCAAAAATGATATTGGGTACATGTTTTATTTTAGCGATGGTAAAACCTAGAGCAAATAGGGCGCTACTTGCATTATCCAGGTGCTTGACAAGACTCAATTTAACTAATCCTTTATTGCAAATTTTTCGACATACTAGCGAAAAAATGCATAGAAAGCAATGTTATCCGTACCAATAACCCCCCATCAGGATGGTTAAAGGCCGTAATTTTTCCTTGATGCAATTCCACAGCACTTGCGGCAATGGCTAATCCCAAACCAAATCCTCCGGTTTTCTTTTCACGGGATAAATCAACTCGATAAAAGGGGGTAAATATTTTTTCCAATTGATCTTCAGGAACTCCTGGTCCTTGATCTTTTATGTCTATATAAATCTCTTTATTAGAGGGACTAAGCTCTAGCGAAACCACGATGTGTTTATTCTCAGGTGTATAATGTAAGGCATTGCGAAGAATATTTTCGATAGCACGATGAATTAAACGTTCATCTATGAGTAGGGTACAGGGTGTGGTTTTGCCCAATTGCACTCTATAATTATGCTCACCTGACTCAAAATTAGCATCTCTAATGATCTCTTCAAGCAATTCTAGCATGTTGACTTCAGATAAATGGAGTTCGGTGGTTGATTTATCCATGCGTGCGAATTCCAAAATTTCACCAATAAGGGCATTGAGACGGGCACATTCCATTTCCATACGATTTAATTCATTATCGGCAAGATGTTTAGCCTTATTCCTGGCTAATTCTAAAGCGATTTGTAAACGGGCAAGTGGAGAACGAAGTTCATGAGATATATCTTGTAATAGCCTTTCTTTGGAAGTAACCAATTGTTCAATTTGCTCAGCCATTTGATCGAATTCATCCGATAGTTGTGCAATTTCATCTTTGTTATGACCGCGAAAATGACCAACACGAGTATTAAACTTACCTTTGGCAATGGAATGGGCAGCTTCTCCCAAAGTGCGTAGTGGTTTAGTCAAATAAAGCGACAGTAAATAGCAAATCAGACCACTAAAAAACACGGCCAAAACTAAACGAAAAGTGAGCCCTGCCCAAGGGAATTGTAAAAAATGGGATAATGGATGTTCAGTGATTGCCGCTAAACGATAACGAGTTCCTGAAGAAGATAAAATTTCATGGCTGACTATGAGATTACCTGATTTGAAAATTCCATCACTTAATTGATTATTCATCAAATCATCGCGCACCTCTACAACCTCATTGGGTGGCTTTCTAGTGCTAATAATTTCGCCCTTGCTGGAGAGTAAATAAAGGGTCATATGGCGGGTAATACCAATTTTTAACAACAACTTCATTAGGGCGGTTTTTTTTCCAGATTCA
>SCSO01000242.1 GCA_004297865.1 Legionella sp. | reverse complement strand
GTTTTATTGATGCGCAAACCGCATTAAACTGGGGCTTGGTCACTGATTTAGTGGAACCAGAACAATTACTAGAAAAAGCTAAGACCACGCTGAACCTTATTTTAAGTATGGCGCCTTTAGCCATAAGCGGTGTGATGGAAGTCATTGATTATGGTTACGACATGTCCTTAACCGACGCCTTGCATTTAGAAGTAGTACATTTTGCTAAAGTTTGTGCTTCTAAAGATAAAGTCGAAGGCGTTGATGCGTTTCTTAATAAACGAGCGGCTGTATTTAAAGGAGAATAGCAATGACCGAGGAAGTGTTGTTTACTCAAAAAGGTCAAATAGGCTTAATTACTTTAAATAGACCCAATGCGCTTAATGCATTGACTTTGACAATGATAAAAGCCATGCAAAAGCAATTAGAACTATGGAAAAATGATTCCAATATAAAGGCTGTAGTTCTAGCGGCAGCTCCAGGGAACGCTTTTTGTGCTGGCGGTGATGTGCGTTGGCTTTATCAAACCGGTAAAGATCAAGATCCTGAGCAAATGCAATTCTTTTGGCATGAATATAGGCTCAATCATTTTATTCATTATTTAGGTAAACCCTATCTGTCTTTAATGGATGGTATCACCATGGGCGGCGGCGTGGGTGTTTCTTTGCACGGCAGTCATCCTATTGCTTCAGAGCGTTTTGTTTTTGCTATGCCTGAAACGAGTATTGGTTTTTTCCCTGATATTGGCGCGAGTTATCTTTTAAATCGTTGTTCTGGAGACTTAGGGATTTATTTAGGTTTAACCGGTAATCGCTTAGGACCAGAAGAGGCTCAGGCAGCAGGGCTTATTAAAGCGTTAGTTAAATCAGAGCGAATGCCTTTACTTTTAGACGCTTTAATTAAAGCGGATTGGAGTCAAGAACCCTATGACGTGGTCGATGCTTGCATCAAATCTTTTGCAGAGACGCCTACAGGCACAATTAATCAGCACAAATTAATTGATAGTTGTTTTGCTAAAACGTCTATTGAAAAGATTCGCGAAGCTTTACAGCAATCGGGTGACACTTGGAGTGCTGAAACTCTTAGTAGCATCGATAAAAAATCGCCTTTAAGTCTTAAAATTACTTTAGCGCAATTGCAAAAGACGAAGGGATTGGATTTGGGCGAATGTTTAAAAATTGATTACGATTTAGTGGGACACTTTATGCAAGGCAGCGATTTCTATGAAGGGGTTCGCGCTTTATTAGTGGATAAAGATAAAAATCCACGTTGGCAACCTGCGAGCCTTGATTTAGTAACTGAAAAAATGGTGGTTAATTATTTTGAACGCGAAGATCAAGGGTTAGTTTTGATTAATTAAACAGGGCGCACTTTACAGTGCGCCATTGTCATTATTGCAGGCAATGATGATTGTCATGTTCTTTGCAATTATGCGCAAAATGCATTTTTAATTTAGGGATGAATAAATCACCGGTTTTTTCCATCAGAAAAATTCGTTCGGGATTTAATTCCACGTAATTGGAATCACGCAAAATGATTTTATAAAGTACCCCTGCATTAGGAAAGACCCAACGATGTAAGAAAGGAAAGATGTCTGCCGATTTATTGGAGAAGAATTGATCCTGTACATCAGTGAGGAGCTGATTGCGCATTTCAAAATTGCTCTTAAAAAAGAATTGGCTATGATCTTGGCGGTATTGCACGAAGGAAGGTTGGTCCATGTTTTTTTTGGTTCCTGCAGCAATGTCCATGGCAATAATAAGTCCTCTAGCTGATTCAATTTTTAATTGCGTCCCTAACAAGTCTATTCCATTGTATTCTTGTAAATAAGAATTTAATTCAGTGATCGCTGAATCATTTAGGGGATCAAAATGACTATTGATTTCATATTCGGTAGCTAAATGGGTTTGCGGATCGTAGGTGCAACTAATTAACGTGTTATAGGCAAAGAGTTCTTTACTGATGTGATTGACGAAAATTTTTTCAATCTCATCGTTGACTTGATCACAAGTAAATTCCTTATCCACAATTTTGGCTTGCATACGCACAATTTGCGTGGGGTATTCCATGCTTCTTTGCATTTTGGTGCCAGCGAGGGTTGTTTCATTAAGATCGGAAGA
>SCSO01000241.1 GCA_004297865.1 Legionella sp. | reverse complement strand
GTGCAGTAAAAGCTGAGCTGGTTCGTCCGGCGACAATAATGGCGGTGATTAAGGGGGCAAATTCCCTAAAAATGGCCATGCCTGATAAGTAAGCAATAAAAATATTAGCCCCATAAGTCTCTAGTTGCAATCCCATTTGATAGGCCAGCACTACGCCTATTAAAAAGGATAATAGCGCAATAATGGGTAAAGCTTTTAACCCTGCAGAATCAACATTGGAAATAATGCTAGGAATTTGAAATCGACGCCAATGCCCTAACGCATCGAAAAATTTAGTACTCAAATCACCTATTAAGATGATAAGACCATCCACCTGCATTAATTTATTTTCTGCCTCTTTCCCAATATGATAGAAAATATTTTCTTTATGCGGTTCAGGAATTTGATAATCTAAACTTTCACGTTTGGATTCGATTAACTCTAATAATTGTAATTCCGGCTCAGAAAATTCTACTAACTCCACTTCATTCTTGCGCTCTTTTAAAGCTTTGATGCAATGATTTAAAGCCAGAGCTCCTGCACTATCAAATTCTTTAATAGCTTTGCCATTGATAATAATTTTTTGTGAAGAAGGTAGATCCGTTTCTTTAAATTCTTTGACTAAATGATTTAATTTCAAAACATTCCAAGCACCCACACACTTGTACTGAGCTTGCTTCTTGAGAAACATAATTTTGGGTGTGCTGAGGCGCATGGTCTTCTTTCTTTGATTAGATACCCTAGAATAATATGAAATACCCTAAGATCGCAAAAAGTGAATAAATCATGGTAGCACAATCTAAGAAAAATGAGCAGGAATAATCCCTTCTTCCTTTAAGGAAGAAGGGTTAAGGATGAGAGTATTAAATCACAGCCTGAGCAACCGGTACTTCCGGAGCTTCATGAATCGCCTTACCAACGGCAAGTAGTTTATTTTGCGTATCCGTGCCCACTGGGAAAATCGTAAAACTACGTTTGTAAGCAGCTGCAGCAGCATAACCTGCAAATAACAGCAAGAATACAGAAGCGATATCAACAAGAATCTGTTTATAACCACGATGGGTGGATACTTGTTGCATATCCGGTTGGTTTTTATCTAACACTTGTTGAGTTGCTGCTTCAAAATCTTTTTTATTCATCTTTAATTCGGCGTACTCATTACAAAGACGAGTTAATTCTGTGCAAATATTCACAGCAGCCGCAGCGGCGAGATTAGCCTTTTCATACCCTGTCTGACCTTTCTGTTGTAACACTAAAATTTTCTGATTGGCTATATTTAATGCATCAGTAACCCCAGCTAATGATTGCTGAATGGCGTCTTTTAAAGCCTGGTCGTTATTGGCGTTATTATTGTTATTTCCAGAATTATTGGATGCAGGAAATTGAGTATTACTTATACAATTGCGAATTTGCTTATCCAAGTCATCATTTTGAGCTTTTAAGATGCTCGCTTGGCGAGGATGAAGACCGCTAACTGCAAATGCTGGTATTCTATTGAATTCGTCTTCTGCACTATGGAATTCAGCCGCATTAACAGCTGTTGATAATCGAGTTAAAATATCTCTTTTAACTTGTAATTTCGCATCATAGCCCTGCATTTTTACTGCAGCTTTTTTACTCTTAGTACTTGGTCCTGGCATGGTATTCCCTTAGTTGTTGTCAAAAACGCAGGCCATTCTATGTTTTTTATTTTTACTTGGCTAGAAAAATTTTGCGCTATCGCCTTAAAAATACTCACAAAACAAACCAAGATCAGTTTGTAAAAATTATTTACAAACCCATTGTTTTGTGGCATAATTTTTATACATTTTGCAGGGTATTTCCCATAAACTGCACCAAAGGTATACATTATGAATGAGAAAAAAGAGCTTGAAATTAAACAAAATTTCGCATTTCAGGAAATCCTCAGCAGTGAGACTAGTTATAACAATACTTTGATTTTATTGGGAAATATCTTAGATCAAGATAAATTTACTAAACACGATCTTTTTTTACAGGACATTAAACAACAAATAAACACGTTAAAATTTATTTCCACCCAAATTTTAAAAAATCTGCAAACTGCTGTAAAAAATGAAACCACTGACGAAGAGCGTCAACTCTTAAATCACCACCGTCGTCAATTACTAAAAGCCTTTTATGAGGCCTATAAACCTTATGTTAAGCTATACCACAGTTTTCTGGCTAAACTCGCAAGCTCACCTGCTACCTTCCTAGCCATTGATACTGAGTTGAAAACCAAGACCCGTGACACGCTCTCATCCCTTCTCATTATGCCAATGCAACGTGGGTTCAAATATGATCTTTTAGTAAAAGCGCTTAAAGAATCGAAAAATTTAGAAGAAAAGCATTTGCGCGAATTAAATGAATTAAAGGAATTGATTGCCGACTGTCTAAAAGATGCGAATACCAATGCAGCAGCACCAGCATCGCCTGGATACAGATTTGGCGATGGCATACGTACTGTTTGGTCTCATCTACCCGAAATGCCAAGTTTAAGTTCAGATGATGATTATCAATTCGGTGATTATACCCTAAGATTTTTAGGCGTACCGCGAAGGAAAAAGGATGCGGAAGAAGGGGCAATAGAAAAATCACCCGAAGGTCCAAAATAATAAACTGGTTGGGTCTTGACCCAACATGACCATTTTATCTTCCTTCAAGATCCTTATGTTGGGTCTTGACCCAACCTACAAATAAAACCCTTTGTACCACTCCACAAAACGCTTCACTCCTTCTTTAAAATCAATCTGCGGTAAATACCCCAAAGTATTTTCCAATTTGGTCGTATCCGCATGCGTGGACAACACATCACCCGGTTGCATGGGTTGAAAATCTTTAATCGCTTTTTTACCGATAGTGGCTTCCAAAGCCTCAATATAATCCATTAATTGAACCGGATTACCACAACCAATATTATAAATTCGATAAGGGGCAAAACTCGAAGCCGGATTAGGTTGT
>SCSO01000240.1 GCA_004297865.1 Legionella sp. | reverse complement strand
TGAGTGGCGCAAATCTGATAAGGACAAGTCCAAGAGGAAACGGTGTCTTGTAAATTAAAATCTTGTGGTTTTAAAACGTAAGCACCATCGACTGGAGCTAAGGCTTGAGCCATTTCGCCAGCATGCACTCCTGTACGCATAGTGTAGGAAGCAAACTCCATGACAGCAAAAATACGTTGATGTCTTTGGCTTTTTTTCAAAGCCGCGATTGTTTTGGTGATGGCGGTAGGATGATGCGCGAAATCATCATAGACGGTAATACCAAATTCATTGGATTTCACTTCAAGTCGACGTTTTACCGGAGTAAATTTCTCTAAAGCTTTTGCCGCAACCGCTGGATTAACACCAGCATTAGCACATGCTGCAATGGCGGCCAAACCATTTTCTACATTAAATTGCCCTATCAAAGGCCAATGCACTTCCGCTACGACTTCACCTAAATGCAATACTTTAAAGGCAGAACCGGTTTCTGCTAATAATTCAGCAGCCCATTCCGCGGTATCTTGTACACTTAAATTTTCTACTCGGGAAAACTCTCCGCGGGCTAACACTTCATTTAGAGCCTGATCATCAAGCGGTTTAATTGCTACTCCACTTGCAGGAATAGTTTTGAGGAAATAATGAAATTGCTGTTGGATCGCTGCCAAATTAGGATAAATGTCTGCATGATCGAATTCTAAGTTATTTAATATAGCAATTTGCGGACGGTAATGCATAAACTTGGGACGTTTATCAAAAAATGCACTGTCGTATTCATCTGCCTCAATGACAAACCATTCCCCTTTGCCTAAACGTGCGCTGGTCTTAAAATCTGTTGCCACACCGCCTATTAAAAAGCCTGGATTTAAACCGGCTTGCTCTAAGATCCAAGCGGTCATGGAAGTCGTGGTTGTTTTACCGTGGGTGCCTGACACCGCAATCACTTTATAGTTCTTCAATACATTTTCTGCTAACCATTGCGGACCTGAAATATAAGGTTTTCCTGCATCCATAATAGCTTCTAAAACGGGCATTCCACGCTTAATAGCGTTCCCCACAATGACTAAATCGGCTGCTAGCGCTAAAGTACTGTCTTCATAACCTTCGGTCCAAGCTATCCCCTTTTCGGCCAATAAATCACTCACTGGCGGATAACAATCGGCATCACTGCCCGTCACTTTAAAACCTAGTTCACGAGCTAAAATCGCCAGCGCGCTCATGAAGGTGCCGCTTAAACCCAAGACATGTAAATGCATCATTTTTCTATCGCCAAAAAGTAAGTGTTAAAATATTGACCGCGATCAATCCAAAAGCGGCTAAGACCGATTGCACGGGATTACAATCTAGAGCATCTTTATAGATATGCGCAGTTATTATAAATTGCCAAATGGACAAACCTAAAGTGGCCATTAAATATACCACAGCCAACAACAAAAGCAGCGGATTTTCTAGATTAAATCGGTTTAAAAATGGTGCGGTGAGGATCAATGGCATAGCAAAAAGATGGACTATAGTATGGGTAGCAAAAAGACAAGTAATGGTTTGCACTGCTCGCGAAGCTATATTTCTGAAAGCTAATAACGCATAGGTATAAAGCACATAGGAGACAAGCAAACAGAACGCGGCAAGATTTACAAACAGTAAATCAGCAGAAATTTCAAAATCAGACAGCCACCATTGCATCACCAATAATATCAATAATAAGAATCCACAAAATAGCATTAACCCTAGCGAATATGGGCTATTTTTAGGATTCTCTCTACACAGAGACAATTGCCAAAAATATAAGATTATTGCGTTCATGTTAGGTTTTTTTCTTCATCTTTTTCTTTACAATCTTCAATTGCTGCACCACAGGTTGATCCCATGGACCAGAGATTTTATAGGTATAAGAAATAATTTTCTGCATTCCTTTAGAAATAATTTTGTTAGCTATCCAAGCAGCGATGCCCGCAATAGGTCCGCCCGCGATGGTTGCTACTACCGGTAGACTTGCAGTAATGTGCGGAGAAATACTCAAATCCAAATCATAAACGCGACTCACTAGGTCCAAATCACCCTTCATACTTGCATAGGCAACAGGTCCTTCTAAGTAACTGTCCTGCGTATTCATTACACCGTTTTTAATTGTAAAATTGCCTTTAAATACATCAAAACTATACCCTTGATTTGCCAGATCACTAAAATCTAACTGTAAACGACGCGGAATAGTTTGCAAACTCAAAATACTTAATAATTTACCTAAACCAAGTTTTTCTTCAGTTTCCGGGCTTAAGTGAGAAATAAGGCCATTTTTTAATTTTAAATACATAGCCCCATTCAAGGTGGATAAAGAGAAATTCACCATACTGTCATTCCAACCCCCCTTGAATTCCATCTCACCTTTATCTGCATCGACTGCAGGAGAGATCCCCCATAACTCGAGATTTTTACCTAAATCCTTCAGAAGCATGCGGACATGAACTTGCGTTCTATTTTTGTTTTGAATTTGGCTCCACTGGCCTTCCATATTCATTTGATAGAGCGGGGAAATGATCTGACAATAATCGATATGCAATCTCTCCGCAGTGGATTTCGTTTTTAAAGTCATATTGCCAATCTGCATTTCTCCAATAGTTAGGTTATCAATGCGCAAATTCAAATTAGGAATTTGTTGGGGATGTAGTTTGGTTTTACTCTGATTCGTTTTAGCAACATCTAATTTGGCTAATTTTAATCGTTTAACATAACCACTAAAGAGATTGTTAGGCAGGTTATAAGTTAAATTTGCATCAATATTTTTTTGTTCTAAAACCAAAGACCAATCGTTGTTGGGTAATATTTTGGCTTTCACTGTCAGATCATCAAATTGCTGATCCCATAAATTCACTTTCCCTAATTTGACATCGATAATGCGTAATTTTTTCAATAGTGCGGAATTGCTTTGCCCTTCGGACAATTGGCTAAATACTTTCTTCCATTCTGGTAAATCAAAACCATCTAAGGATCCGACTACTCCAAGCCCTGGCTTTTTCTGATCTAGGGCATGGGCTGCACCTAATTTTACCTCTCCCGATTGTAAGACAAAAGCCCCTTTGTCCTCGTCAAAATAAATATCGGCGCTGAGCTTATTGTTATAATTCGCCTTGAACCGAATCGCTTTTTTGGGATTAAATTCCACATTCACATCCAAAGGCATCTGCATCTTATGGGTTTTACCCAAAGGTGCGGGTAAATTGATGGCGAGCCCTTCTAAAGAGGTCTTAACATTCAAACTGTCTAAGTCATTAGGATCTTCGGTCAATTTAAAAGTAGCATTGAAAGCAAACAGACCTTTCAAATAGGCAAAGATAGGTGAGGCAAAGCGATTTTTTAAGGACTCCATGGTACATTCACCATCCACCAAAATCGTGGTGTACGGGTGAGGCAATTTCACCGATTGCATCTTAATATCTAAAGGATAACCATAAGCCGTTGCCGTCAAGGCACTTTGTTTAATGCCTTTCTCATCAAAACTTAAACCGCCAGCCACGTCCTCTAAAGATATTGACCCCACATGATGATTCAAAATTACCGTATTATTTTTGAAGGTTAAATCACCCTTGACTAGTATGTCGTCATTCTCTGGATAAAGTGGTGCTTCCACATCGAGCTTGAGTAAAGTCGATCCTTTTACGTTTAATAATTTTAAGGTTGACAGTTTATTCTGCAAAGGAGAAGCCAAAACGAAATCGATCAATTTTTTTACAGAGGCTTCGGTCTCCGTCTTAAATAGCAAGGTTTCTCTGTTTTTACCAATGGCATCAATGCGAATATTGGCCTTATTCATGGGAATGCCATTCACATTGGATTTAACAATATCCACATCCAAATCACGATTGTTAAAACGTAAATAAGCTTCAACATCCGTTATAACTTTCCATTTAGAGGTAATGTGTAGGTCTACATCATCAACATGTGCAGAAATGTTAAACGTTCCGTTGTTATTATCAAAAGGAAAATCTTGCGCCATACCATTGATGCTCAGTTTGGCAGTTCCTTCCCCTATGCGTTTAATATCCTTTTTCAACCACAAATCTAATTTAGGCTTTAACAATTTATCCGGAATTAAGGCAATCCATTGCTCGAGATTTTTCCCCGTTAAAGCTGCATCCAAGCGAATATGACCTAAGCTTTTAGGGGTGACTTGATCCACAGCTCCCTCTAAGGTAAGTGTCAGATCTGGTTTAGTTAAAGCGAAGCGTTCCACACTAATACGCAAACCATTATTTAATTCTTTCCAATCTACTGCAGCATTTAAAAGCTCTAATGTTTGACTCGGGAAACCTGCCACTTTGATTTGAGTTTGTTCTGAATCTAACTCCAATCGGCCCTCTTCAGGCTGCCAATTTAAAGCACCAGTCAAATTATTGACTTGTGGAATAGTTTTTTTACCTGTCCAGCCTAGATTGGCAAAGCGCATTAACAAAGCCAAACATTGGTGATCTTTTAATTTCAGCTGCACTTCATCCAAAGTACCATGAGGTTCATAACTTAATATGGATTTAATTTGCTCAGGCCAAGCAATATTCAATTGTTTGAGAGAGTCAAGCAAAATGGTTTTTACGTACAATTGATAACTTTGCTGATCGCTGTCAAATTGAATCGCTATTTTATTTACAGGCCACTTGGTTTTGTCCAAATTAAGAGCTATATGATCACCGGTCAATTGCCAACCGTTCTTGGTTACTTCCCAAGCGACATTAGCAGACACTTGGGGAATGCTTTGCTTCTTTTTGTCTAATTGCCATGTTAAATCTTTGATGAATAATTCTGATTGTACCGAACTCAACGCGCCCTTTTTAAAATCTATCCAGAGGTTAATATCTGAACGTCCAGATTGCACTAAATGCATAGATTTCGGTAATAAAGCCTGCCATTGTTTAAGTACCATATTTTTGC
>SCSO01000239.1 GCA_004297865.1 Legionella sp. | reverse complement strand
CCTAAAAGCGTATAGAAAAAGTGTTTTGAATGTGGGAAATTGGCCAATGTTTTATTAAAGTGATTTTCTAATTCTGAGAATGGTTTTAAAGTATTTAAAACGTGTTGAATCTCACTATAGCTAGACTGCGTTATGCTTGTTTTTAAACGATTTAAGATAGGTAATAATAATTGGACTCTTTTGCTTTCGGTAGGCTCATCGAGTGCTCGCATTTGTGCTAGTAGTTGATGGGTAAGATTGTAATCCTTTAACAGTTTTTTTATTTCCGAACAAAAGCTTTCGGCTTGGGTAAGCGAAGCGTTAGAAATTACTTTGCGATATTGAACTTCAAAAGCGGACTCTTTCGATAGTTCTATACCAAGTTCCAGAATTTGTTTTTTGACTTGATCAATTTTATTAAGATCCTGGATGACTAGCACACACAGGTTAACATTCTCTTCTACGTCAAGTAGAGAGGCAGAGGCGGCGCCATAGAAGTTGTTAAGTTGCTGGCGTAAATGTTCCAGATCGGGTGGCAGCCCTGCTTGTACTAATTTTTCAATCCAAGTATCTACTTTAATGATATCTTCACAAGGGCCCTTAAGCATTTGATGCTTTGTAAAACCACCCTCTACATCGATAGCGAATAATTCTTCTGCTAGATCAAAAATATGCGTAAGTTTTTCAATTGCTGCGTAACGCTGCGGTGCTCCATGTTGTTCTGCTAGCTGCTCAATGCGTTGATTGAGATCATGTAATTGTTGCAATTGCTTAAAGAACTGAGTAAATGCTGGAGGTTCGATTAGCATTAACTGCGGTTTTGTAATCTGCGTCAAATATTCCTGAATTTTTTTTAGCGCTTCGGAGTTTTCAGCAAATTGCTGTTTAAGCATCGAAGTGATTTGCTCATTTTTTTTGTTATAACTTTCTTCAACGCTCAGATGACGAAGAATGAGGCGAACGGTACTTTTTTCTGTGTGAGCACTTTCTTTATCCCTTAAGAAGGATTCGCAAAACACACGTATAAAAGGGTCTTTGATCTTGGCTGTTTTTAAAATATCCTCTGCATCAGGAAGCGTTTCATACAATACTCGGCAGACAGTGATCCATTTTAATTCTTGGTTTTTAACATTAATCTCTTCCAAGCAGTGCTTGAAATGTTCTGCTCGTATGGGCATACCCAGTTCATGTAATAATTGTAATTCCTTAGTGCTAATATGACTTCTTTGGTTTAAAACGTCTTCTAATAAGTGTTTTACCGAAAAATTGAATCCACTTTTTTTAAGAAATCGTAAGGTAGTCTCGTCCAGGTCTAAGAGGTTCGCCTGAATTTTTTGAAAAATGCAAGAAAACTGTTGCGGTGTTTTTTTTATGCGTTCAATCAATTTTTTTGCATGAGGACTTTTAAATATGTGCAACAATTGCTTGGTGTTTAACTCGTCCAAGGCAGTATCTTTCGCCCATGTTTTGGTTAATTTATCTAAGGTTTCTACACGGGTTTTTAATAATTTCTCGAAAACTTTGAGTGTTTCTTCACGGCTAGGGCGTTTTTTTTGTTCGCAGAGGATCATCTGCCTAATAATTTTATCTAATGTCTCTCGCTCTTTGTCGGTTAAAATCATGTCTTTAAATAAATCGGTCAACACATGATTGGCATTACGTTGGATTAACTCAGGTTTTTCTAAATCAAAACCTGAAATATCACCCCAGAGTTCAGCGATGATGCGATATAAAGCACTTAAATCGGAGTATTTATCAGAAATTAATTTACTGCCAGACAAAATTAAAGGGTCTGTGTACTCTATAGAGCCATATAATGGTTTTGATTCATTACTGAATTTGGCTAAGCCAAAATCAATAATTTCTATAGAGAAATCGGATTTCACCAGTATGTTACTGGGTTTTAGATCATTATGAACAATATAGCATTTGCCTTGACCTCTTTGTATTTTTAGTGAATGAAGTTGAGTGTCTAAGGCTTTTAATAAATTGACTGTAATTTGCAAGCGTTGGAGTACGGTTAAACTTTCAGGATCATCAAAAGCGTCGTCAATCACATCAGCTAGTGATTTACCCTTAATCTCATACATTTGTAAAAAGGATAGTGGAGCTGCATAGTTTGCAGGGGGGTAGTTTAATCCCATATGCGGAATATATTGTCCAATACGTTGCTCGGCTTGATAGTTGATGCCTGCATCTGCATGATAACGCCCGGGAGGATTGTCGGCATTAGTTTTCACTAAGCGCCTCTTATCGGAATTTGTTTTGGTCTTATAGACCCAGCCCTGCTCAGTTTTCTTCCAAGTGCCAATAACCGGATAGACGCCACCGAATCCACCTTCACCTAAAGCAGTTGGTTCATAAACACCATAATAGCAGCCAGCTTTTTTCATTTTCCCAGTGGTTTTTGATTTCCTTTCTGGTTTTTCAAAGTAAAACATGGGATGACTAAAGCTTATATTAACCTTTTGTTGTTGGGCATTAGTAAAAGGGATGGTGTCATAAGGACTAATATAGTGATAGTTTTGCATTACGGAAAAAAATAATGGATCCGTTTGGTTTTTCGTAGGGTAATAAGGTAGATGTGGAATATTAGGTTGCATAGCAATTTGATCCCTCAAAAATACTAAAAAAAAATAGTATATGCTTATAGCCTAATGGTCAATTAATGGTGTTTTATACTCAGAAAGTTTAAAAAAAGACCATTATGGTCTATAATTATGGGGATGGCTAACTTATTGATTTCTAAGGAAGGAATGATGCGTACACTTAACCTAATTTCCAAATTATT
>SCSO01000238.1 GCA_004297865.1 Legionella sp. | reverse complement strand
TGGAAATAAGTGAGCAGGTTAATCAATGGCATTTTAGAACTTCTGTAGGCGGTAATACAAGTTTCTTTATAGAGCGAATGATTTCCAGTGAAAATTAAAAAAGTTCACTATAATTAAACACATGACCCCGTGCTGGTATGGTAAGGAGAGTATCGTGGATGCTTTAGCTGCATACAGCAAGGTAAATCAACAAACCCAGGAAATGCTGGTCAAAGGCCACGCGCTTCTGGTGAAACGTATTGCTCATCATTTATTGGGCCGTTTACCACAAAGTGTGCAATTAGACGATTTAATTCAAGCGGGAATGCTTGGTTTACTGGAAGCTGCAAGACATTATGACTCAACTAAAGGTGCTTCTTTTGAAACCTATGCAGGCATACGTATTCGTGGGCATATGTTAGATGAAGTGCGCCGGAATGACTGGGTTCCGCGCTCTGTTTATCGTAATTCGCGTATGGTGTCTGAAGCAGTGAAACAGGTGGAGCATCGTTTAGGTCGTGAAGCGAAGGACATAGAGATTGCTGCGGAATTGAATTTACCGCTCAATGAATATCATGAAATGTTACAAGACTCAGCCAGTAGTCACTTATATGGTTTCGATGATTTAGGCGTTACAGATGATGTGTTATTAGGTGAGGGTGGATCTACTGAGCCGCATGTGAATGTACTGCATAGTGACATGATGGGACGATTATCGCAGGTCATTGATGGTTTACCTAAAAAAGAAAAATTGGTTTTGTCTTTGTATTATGAGCAAGATTTAAACTTAAAAGAAATTGGCGAAGTTATAGAGGTGAGCGAATCTCGTGTTTCGCAAATATTGAGCCAAGCCGTTCACCGCATAAAATCACGTTTGCCGGAATAATAAATGGACTTTTTAACTGTTGTTGGATTATTGACAGGTTTTTTGGCCATTATCATTGGTCAAATGTTTGAGGGTGGGAGCATAAATTCCTTATTGAATTTTCCTGCTCTATTTATCGTATTGGGCGGCACTTTTGGTGCGGTAATGGTACAAACCCCATTTGTCACGTTTAAACGTGCTTTTTCGGTTTTGCCGTGGATTTTTAAACCCCCACAATTGAGTTTTGAAGAATGCCGCAATGATATTATTGAAATGTCCAAACAATCGCGTAAGCACGGATTGCTCGCTTTAGAAAATCATTTAGAAACGCAAAACAATCCCCTGATTATTAAAGGTTTGGAACTCTTAGTCCTTGGGGTTGATAAACAAACGATTCGTCATGTCTTAGAATCGGAAATTGATAGAAATGAATATAGGGATGCGCGCGCCGCTCATGTTTTTGAAAGCATGGGGGGCTATAGCCCTACCATTGGAATTTTAGGCGCGGTCTTAGGTTTAATTCAAGTGATGCATAATTTATCCGATCCCGGTGAGTTGGGCGTGGGTATTGCTGTAGCTTTCGTGGCGACCATTTATGGTGTAGGCATGGCAAATCTTATTTTTCTACCGGTAGCTAACAAATTAAAAAGCTGTATTGTTCGTCGAGTACAGTTTGATGAAATGATTGTTGAAGGATTGGTGGGCATGGCGGGTGGTGAAAGTCCTAATATGCTTCTCCTCAAATTAAATAATTTTGGGCAGCATACCGTCAATGAAATCAAAAAAGCGTAGAAGACCCATTGAACGCGAAGACAATGAACGTTGGATAGTTTCTTATGCCGATTTTATTACCTTATTATTCGCCTTTTTCGTGGTGATGTATTCAATTTCTTCTTTAAATGACTCTAAATATCAATCCTTATCGGAAGGTTTGCACTCAGCTTTTAACAATAAAGACCATGGTAAATCCGTCAATACCACCACTCAGGTTAATGAAGGCATGAGTGAGACCCACACTTTGGGTAAGTTTAAAGACGGTATGGATGATTTAAATAAAGCACTTTCTGACTTAGAGGATGGTAATTATAAAATCAATCATCAAGAAGGTTGGATTGAATTAAATATTAAAGCCGGGTCTTTATTTAAACCAGGGAATTCTGAATTAAATGCTGCAGCTATTATGAAACTGATGGCCTTAGCAACTAAATTGAAAGGGCAGAATTATCCAATTGTTATAGAAGGCTATACCGACAATGTGCCTATCGAGACGCCGCAATATCCTTCAAATTGGGAGTTATCAGCCTCCAGAGCTGCGACAGTGGGTCGGGTATTAAATGGTTTTGGTGTACCCAATCGTTTGCTAATGGTCACGGGCTATGGTGAACAATTTCCTATCACTGACAATTTCACTCCTGAGGCTCGCAGTCAAAATCGACGAGTGGTGATTATTATTGCCAAAAACCGTCAAGTACAAAGGATTTTAAATCCAGCATTGAGTCAAATTCATAATACTATTCAGGGGAATAGTAAACCGTTACAATAAAGATAAGGAATTGAAATTAATAAGGAAATGACATGTTTTATATGAGCTTGGCTGTAAACTTTGTTCTGGGATTACTGTTTCTTCAATCACTCTCCACTCGTCGAAAAAACCAAGCAAAGGTCAATGAGCGCATACAAAATTTAGAGCAAACGGTATCTGAGCTAACTCGCGAACATTCTCCTTTAATCAATGCCGATTTAGTATTGGCGCGTCAATTACGCGAGATTAATATGCAAATGAACAGCATGGATAACCAATTGCAGGACATCGCAAATACCCGTAGTAATGATGGGGGTTATCAACATGCCTTAGGTATTTTAGAAATGGGCGGTTCAAAAGAAGAGATTATTAATAGTTGTCATTTATCGAATGCTGAAGCAGAGCTGTTAGTCAATTTGCATGCTTATCGGGCGGCAATTAAGGTGTAATTCCCACCAATAATCCTACTATGGTAGGATTATATCTTGTTAACTCCTTGTATGTGCGTTTAATCCTATTATAGTAGGATTATATGGAAAAAATCTTGATTTCCTGTAATTAATCCTACTATAATAGGATTATAGTACTGATGATTTGGAGAAGTGATGGCCAAACACATTAAAAAAATAAATTCGCCTGATTTTACACAAAACCTTAATGCAGAACTTTTAGGTCAAGCAATTAAGGCTAGACGAACTCAAAGCGAATTACGTATAGAAGACGCTGCCGCACTTTGTGGAGTAGCAAAGCAAACTTTAATGAAAATTGAACATGGTAATCCTTCTGCTGAATTGGATAGCATATTACAGATCTGTACTGGTTTAGGAATAAAATTGCGTATAGTACCCTGGATGAACAAAGATGAGGTTGTAGATGAATGGCAATAAGCTCGCCTTAAATGTTTATCTGGGCAATAATTTAATTGCTGAATTAACCCTGCAAAATGATCAATTACATTGGAGTTATAGTCCTGAATGGCAGAATTCGGGATTTGCGGTATCGCCTCACTTACCTTTAGGAGAAGATATCCCTTCGGTGAATGTGCAACGATTTCTACGTAATATGTTGCCTGAAGGAAATGGTCTAGAAGAATTAGTAGCAAATTTTCATTTAAGTAAGTTCAACACCTTTGGTTTGATTCAAGCTTTAGGTATGGATACTCCCGGCGCTTTACAATTGATACCTACTAAGAAAACTTACCCTCCGTCTTCAAGTTTTCGTGTTATAAACAAAAATGAGTTGCAACAACGCTTGGAGACTCGAAATGACTTTAGTTTAATTGTATGGGATGGAAAACCGCGGCTTTCTGTTGCTGGTCTGCAAGATAAAATCAATGTTGTCCTTAACGAAAAACATGAATTAGGCTTTGGCGAGGGTAATCTCTGCTCTACTCATATCCTTAAATTTGAGAAACAAAAGTTTTCTTTTCTAGTATTAAATGAATTTATTTCAATGAAATTGGCTCAAAAATGTGGTTTAAATGTCGCGAATGTGGATTTGATGTATTTTGGGCAACATCCTGCATTACTAGTTGAGCGATTTGATCGAGAGTTTATCTCGATATCAGAAGTCAGACGACGCCACCTGATTGATGGTTGCCAAGCATTAAATTTACCACCGGAATATAAATACGAACGTAATTTTGGAAGTGGCAGAGATGTAGCCCATATTCGTGATGGTGCAAGCCTACCGCAAATTTTTGATTTTTCCAAAGAATGTGATAATCCGGTTTTAACTAAACAGCAAATACTGGATTGGGTCTTGTTTAATTTATTAATCTTTAATTATGATGCACATGGTAAAAATATTAGTTTTTTTGTTGGGGCAAGAGGGATAGCATTAGCTCCTTTTTATGATTTGGTGAATATCAAAATGTACCCTCAAGTTGAACATGAATTAGCCATGGCACTTGGGGATGAATTTGATGCAACAAGCACACATGCTTATGAGTTAGCGGACTTTGCAGACAGTTGTCTGCTTGCAAGATCATTTGTGCAACAACGCTTAAAATTGATGATACGTAAAGTGCAAGTATCATTGGAACAGATAATTGGCTCTATGGAAGGTTCTCCAGAAGAGCAAGCTTTCTTGGA